>DASTYT010000101.1 GCA_035764725.1 Candidatus Methylomirabilota bacterium
CTGGCGGCACTTCGCGGCGGGCTGTCATCGCGTGTGCTCCTCGAGGAAGGCCACCAACATCACGCGGACGATATTCGGGAGCAGTTCGCCGCGCTGCACCTCGGTCAGCCCCGCCACGCTGTAAACGATGGGGGCTGCGGCGCGGAATATAGGGCGCTCGACCTGAGTCGCGTCCATCGCGCCGGTGCGACACGCTACCCTCAGCTCACCACCTGAGCAGATTGGGGAGCACTCCAGCACGCCCGCTGCCTGGAGGTGAGGGGCGTTCGACAGGCTGGGCATTGGCGGGAGGCTAACACGGGGCCACGATGCAACCGTGCGAAATTGCAGCGTACAAAAGGTATCTGAAGTACGCGGCTTTCCAGATATTATCATGTCGTATCAGCCCAAGGCCCTCACAGCCCAACGCTTGGCTTTAACGGTGCGGCCCGAGAGAGGACTTTTGTCTAGTGCCTATGCCGAGCAGTCCTGACCATTACGACGTCCTTCAAGTCAGCCGGGCGGCCCAGCCCATGATCATCACCAAGGCTTACCGGCTGCTCGCCGCCTTCTACCATCCAGACAACAAGGAGACCGGCGACCGCGAGGCGTTCCACAATGTCGTCGCCGCCTACCACGTGCTGTGCGATCCAGTCCGCCGGGCGGCGTACGACCGCGAGACCTTCGGCACGGCCTCGCCGCCCCCAGGCAATGGCGGTCCCCCAGAGCGAGAACTCTCGGAGCGACGTACCGAGGACGAGCGAGATTTGCGTCGTCAGCTGTTACAGGCCCTCTACAACATGCGCCGTGCTGAGCCACACCATCCAAGCTTGCCGCTCATGGTCATCCCCGAACTCTTCGGCTGCTCGATCGACGAGGCACAGTTCACGCTGTGGTATCTCCGAGGAAAGAAGTTCATCGAGATGACAGACGACGGGATGGCGATCACGGTGGCCGGTGTCGACTTCGTCGAAGGCCAGGATGTTGGGCCGACTACCGAGACTCCACCCGATCCTGCGCTGGGCCCCGGATTGTTCATGCTCGGGGCAGGCGACTAGACTGGACGGTTCAGGCCGGGGCACCATTTCGGTCCCGCCTCCCCGGAGTGCAATTCTTGTCGGTGTCATTCCCGTAACGGTCGCCGGACTGTAAGGACATCTGGCAAGTCACTGATTCGTAAGGTCCTTCCCATTGGCCCTTGCCTTGCTACTATGGTGCCTATGGAGCGGCGTGGCCCGGGACGGCATCCGAGGAGACGCGTGGTGGCACGGTGGCTTGCGCATGCCATTGTCTTGCTCGTACTCGGCTTCGCGGGCGTGGCCAGCGGCACCATCGCGGCGCTCGAGGCGGGTGAACCGCTCACGGGGCGCGTCGTGCGGGTGATGGATGGCGATACCATCGCCGTGCGCATCGACAAGAAGGTCCTCACGGTGCGCTACATCGGCATCAACACGCGCGAGTCCAAGATGCCGGCGGACAGCATGATCGCAGGCCCCACCGAGGCCGCCGAGTTCAACCGGGCGCTGGTCCTGGGGCAGACAGTGCGCCTCGAGATGGATCAACAGGAGAGGGACGCGCAGGGGCGCACGCTCGCCTATGTGTACGTGGGCGATCTCATGGTCAACGCCGAGATGGTCGCCAACGGCTACGCCGCGGTCTCGATCACGCCGCCGAACGCCATGCACGAGGACATGCTCCAGCAGCTCCAGTGGCAGGCCCGGCTGCTCAAGGTGGGGCGCTGGCGTGACTCGCCCTACATCTCGCGCGAGCCGGTGCGCAAGCCCAGCCCGCCGAGCCAGTCGGCCTCCACGGTGCCCGGGGGCGCGCGGCGGCCGGCCGCGCCGCCGCGGCAGTACGGCACCGTGGATCGTCCGGGCGCCGAGCCGCACGATGCCTGGACGTGCCCGATCTCGCACCCGGTGAAGGGCGCGCTGTTGCCGGGGTCGAACGAGCGCGTATTCCACATGCCGGGCGGCGAGGGATACGCGAAGGTCCAACCCGAGCGGTGCTACGCCAGCGCCGAGGAAGCCCGCGAGGACGGCGGGCGCCGCGTCCAGCGCTGAGCTCGCTCAGCCGCCCGGCGGCCGGTAGCCCGCGCCCTGGGCAAGCAACATCGCGTCGAACCCCTCGTCGGGCTGCATGAGCGGCGTCGTCTTGATCTCCTTCACCGCGCCGCCCGCCGCCACCGCCATCGACACCGCCGCGGCGTTCACGTTGTCGGGCACGTCGAAGAACATCACGACGTCGTAGTCGCCCCAGCAGTAGTACCAGGCGTGCAGGATCCCGCCGAGCTTCTCGATCACCGGTCGCATCGCCTCCAGCCGGTTCTCGGGGCGCTGGACCAGCTTGCTCCACGCGGTGCTCGTGTAGGCGGCCTGAACCATGTAGGTGGGCATGCGCGCCTCCTTGCCGGGCGCGCCAGCGGCGCCGCCCGGGCCGTGGGCCCACCGTAGTCCCGGGCGTCCGTCAGGGTCAAGCTGGCGGCGAGCTTCCCGAAGCCGTCGGGGAACTTTACGTCCCGATGACACTCCTCAGGGCATGAAAGCTAACTGATTGAAATGTCGCGCATGTCGTGACGGCACCAATCATGCACTCGGTGCCGCTCGGTCACCGAGAGAAGAGGATCGGCCAATCACCGGATCGGTGCAGGGGACCTCATGACGGAGCTACTCTTCCTCGTGTCGCGCCAGCGTGCCGAGCTCGCCAGCCACCTGAGCCACGAATTCGCGGGCGGCGACGTGCACGTGCTGATCGACCGGCGCAAAGCCGAGCGGCGCCGCAGCGCGGGCGGGCATCCCGGCAGGGCGCGGGAGCGCCGCGGCCACGAGCGCCGCACGCGGCGGGCGACCGATCACGAGCTCCGGTCGATCGGCTACTCCATCGTCCCGCTGGAAGCGCCGCCGGACCGCGCGCTCGAGACGGTGGCGCCGGTGAGCCCGAGCGCGGTGCGTGAGGTGGCGCGCTATCTTGGCGAGGCCTTTCGCCTCGCCACGCCGATCCCATCGTGGGACCTGCGGCGTGACGGGCAGGGGTTCGTGCTCCTCGACCAGGAAGGACGACCCGTGCATCGCCTGCTCTTCGCCAAGGAATTCCTCGACTATTACGGACGGCAGGTCGAGGACCGCATCCCGCGGCTGCTGGACGAGTGGAAGCTCGTCCAGTACGTCGAGATGGCCGGGCCCGAGATGGTGCTCGTGTCCTCCTACGGGGTGCGCACCGGCGGCTGGTAGCCTCTCCGTGCGCTAGCGCGCGCAGGTGTTGTGCCGGCCGCCGTCCACGAAGACACAGTTGCCCGTGATCATCCCCGCGCGGTCCGAGGCGAGGAAGCAGATCATGTCCGCCACTTCCTCGGGCTCGCCGATGCGCCCGATGGGGTGCGTGGTGCGGCTCCGCTCCACGAACGCGGCGTAGTCGCTCTCGCTCATGCCGCTGCGCCGGTGCAGGTTCGTCCGGGTCACCCCGGGATTCACGGCATTGATGCGCACGCCTTTCGGGGCCAGCTCGAGCGAGGTGCACATCACGAACTGGTCCACCGCCGCCTTGCTGCAGCAGTAGGCGAGCACGCCGGGAAACGCCCGCTGCCCGTTGACGCTCGAGACCACCACCACATTGCCCTTGCGGGGGATGAGGGCGGGGAGAGCGAGCTGGACCAGCCGGAACACGGAGCGGACATTGACCGCCATCATCTGGTCCCAGAGCTCGGCCGACGTCGTCTCGACGGTGCCGGTGCCGATGACGCCCGCGCCGCACACGAGCACGTCGAGCCCGCCGAAGGCGCGCACCGTCTCGTCCACCGCGCGCCGGACGTCCTCTTCGCGCGTCACGTCGGCGGTCACCGCGACCGCGCGCTCGCCCGCCGCGCCCATGGCGGCCCGCGTGGCCGTGAGAGCGGCGCGGTCCCGGCCGACCAAGGCCACACGCGCGCCCTCCGCGCCGAAGCGGGCCGCGGCGGCGCGGCCGATGCCGCTGGTCGCCCCGGTGACCAGGACTGCCTTGTCGGTGAAGCTCATGACGATCTCCTTTGGGGATGCGGGATGAAGGCCGCGTGTGCCGGCGGGCCGACGCGCGGTCGCCTCGGGGAGCCTAGCACGGCGCCGCCGTGCCGGGCGCTCGCGCGTCGGACGCCCGCATTTCTTGACTCGCGCGCGGGCCACCGCCTAGCATGAAGCCATGATCAACGCGATGCGGTCGGCTCTCGGCTACTTCGGCCTCGTGAGCGCGGACTCTCCGCGCCGCACGGACGCGATCGATCGGATGCCGGCGCTCACGCGCGGCGCGCGCGCGTCGACGACGCTTGACGGACCCGGCCTCGGCAGCCGCCTCGTGCTGCGCGGCGAGGTCAGCGGCGAGGGCGACTTCCACATCCACGGCAAGTTCGAGGGCGAGATCAACGTCACCGGCAAGGTCTTCGTCGCCGAGGGCGCCCAGGTCGACGCCAACATCAACGCCGCCGCCATCCAGATCGGCGGCGTGGTCCGCGGCAACCTCTCCGCGTCCACGCGCGTGGAGATCCTGCCGTCGGGGGTGCTCACCGGCACGCTGAAGACCGGGAGCTTCTCCGCCGCCGACGGCGCCTCCGTCAAGGGCGAGATCTGGGTGGAGCGCGCCGGTCTCGGCGCGGGCCTGGGCGCGCGTCCCGTCGAGCTCCGCAGCGGAAGCTGATACTCTAGGGGCGTGCTCGACACGCTCCGCGCCTTCCTCAGCGACTCCCGCACCATCCGCCTCGGCCTGATCGCCGTCGCCGTCCTCGTCGCCGTGGGCGCGCTCGCGCTCGGCGGCTGGGCGTGGTGGCAGAGCCAGCAGGCCCAGGGCGCGATGGCCCTGGCCGCCGCCACCGACCTGGCCCAGGCCGCCCAGGCGCCCGGCGCATCACCCGCCGCGCGCGCCGCCGCCATCCAAGCGCTGGAGGCCGTGATCTCCCAGCATCCCCGCTATGCGGGCGTTCCGCAGGCCGCGTATCGCCTGGGGAATCTCCGCTACGCCGCCGATGAATATGCCGCAGCCCGCGGCGCCTATCAGGTCGCGCTGGCCCAGGGTGCCACGGGAACCATCCGCACGCTGGCCGCGGTCGGTATCGGCTACACCTGGGAGGCGGAGAAGGACCTCGCCAAGGCCCAGACGGCGTACGAGGCGGCGCTGACCGGGCTCGCGCCCACGGACTTCCTCTACGAGGGGATCCTGCTCGATCTGGCCCGCGTGCAGGAGTTCGGCGGACGCCGCGAGGCCGCGATCGAGACGTATCAGCGGCTCCTCAAGGACGTCCCGGACAGCCGCCGCGGCGACGACGTGCGCACGCGGATCGCGTCGCTGCAGAGCAGCCCCGCCAAGCCCTAGCGCGCCATCTTCCGCCGGCCCTCGCCGGGCCCTTCCGCGCCAGGTCGGAACTTCCGATAAGAAGTATTATGTCAATCTCCGGACGAGCGGTCCGCCCGTCGACTCACCGCCTTCCTCTAGGGGTGCGCCAGCGGCGTGAACCGCACGGCGTTCCAGTCCACGTGAGCGATGCCGAAGAAGGCGCCCCGCGCAGCATCAAAGGCCCAACGTCCGTAGACGCCCCTGTTGATGGCGCTGCCCTCGGGCACGGGCAGCGGGCCCGCGGGCAGCTTGACCAGCACCTTCGCGTCGAGATCCATCGTCCACACCTCGTTCTGCCCGGCCCAGCCGTACCAGAGCCCGCTGGGGTGTTTGGCGAGCCCGGGGCCCTGCACCCGAAAGAAATCGGTGGCGCCGGTGAACGTCCACCGCTGCGCGCCGGCGTTGAGATCGTCGAGCGAGATGACCTGGATGGCGTCACACGGAGCGCCCTTATACACCCCCGCGCCCTGCGTCGCGTAGCCGCAGCGAGGACCGACGAAGAGGGCGAGGCGCCGCTCGGGGTCGATGCGGAACATCAGCGCCGGATCGGGCTCGGCCACCGCGGGCTGCGGGCCGATCACGCGCTCCCAGACGCCGGCGTCGAAGTCGTAGCGATGCAGCGCCCCGTTACGGGCCACGAAGTAGCCGAGCCGCCGCGTAGGGTCGTAATCGATCATCGCGGTGACGGTGGACCCCGGCGCGTCCGGCAGCTGCTCCCAGCGCGCGGGCGTCTCCCCGAGGTGGAGCAACCAGCTCGTCCGCAGCCCGCCACCCGACCCCGAATAACCCGAGCCGCCAACCATCCACACCGCGTCGAGATGGCTCACGTAGGCGAGCCCGGCATAGGTGTGGCGGGATGTCGGGACGCCGTCCGGATTCGGATCGACGGGATTGCCCGGCCGTGGCGGCGGGGTCTGGGAGGGCTCCGCCACCAGGCGCGACGCGCGGCCGTCGGCGTACACGGCGACCGCCCCGTTCCACCACGAGTCGGCGTGGCCGCCGCCAATGACGATCAGGCGCTGGCGACGGCTGTCGTAGGCGGCGCCGCTCCAGGCCGCGGTCACTGCCGAGCCGGCGGAACCTGGAGGCACGAGCGCGCGCAACGAGGTGCCGGGCAGCGCTTCCCAGCGGCCACCCGACGCCTGGCCCCACGCCGGCGCGGGCAGCGCCAGGAAGATCAGCAGGCCGACGCGGCGAAGCCGGTCCCCCACCCCGCCACTAGCCCGGAATCTGCGCCTCTTCCGGCAACTGATCCCATGCCGGCTTCCACTCCGGCACGGTAAGGCCGGCGGCGCCCGCCAGCGCCGTGACTTCGGCGGCGAAGGCTCGGCGCACCTCGTCGTTGTCGCGCACCTTGAGGCGATACTTCTGGTAGACGCGGTTCTTCGGCGAGCCGGGCCGTCCGAAGATGTTCATGGTGCGGACGAACCAGCGGTCGAGCGCCTGCTGGGCCTCGGCGCGCGTGGCGTCGTTCTGAGTCAGCCGCTGCACCCAGAGCTCGCCGTGCCGGATATGCATCTTCTCCTCTTTGAAGATGCCCTCGATGGCGCGCACCCACGGCCCGTAGGAGCAGTGGCGCACGTCCTCGAGCTGATGCCCGGCGCCCCGGTCCATGCAGAAGTTGAAGAAGATGAAGTCCGCCCAGCGGTCGATCGGGTAGTAGAAGATGTTCACGCGCTTGTCCGCGGCGACACGCGCGGTCCCGATATCGGCCGCGCTATCGTCGAGGCGCAGCGTGAAGTCGTGCCGTCCCACGTGGCCGGCCACGTCCACGCCCAGGTCCTCGAGGAGCCCGTACATCACGTGGGCGTGGCGCACCTCGTCCTTCACGATCTGGGCGACCACGTGCTTCTCCTCGATGGTGGGCGCCTTCATGATCCATGGCACGTAGCCGAAGGCCCCCGCCAGCTCGGAGTCGGCCTGCATGGTCATGAGATGGATGAGGTTCTTCCGGTAGTCGTCGGTCATCTCCTCCGCGGACTCGATGCGCTCCCCCGCCTCGATCCGAGCGAGCAAGCGTGCGTCCTTGCCGTCCATGCTCATCTCCTTTCCACCACCCGCACCGCTTTCCCCTCGCTGCGGGGAATCGTCTTGGGCGGCACGATGCTGATCTCGGGATTGAGGCCCAGGTGGCCGCGCAACCGGTCCGCCACCACGCCGGCGAGCGCGGTGACCTCGACGCGCCGGCCGTCGAAGCCGCCCCATGCTTCCACGGTACGCTCGGCGGGCTCGACGTGCACGGCGAGGGTCGGGAAGGCGGCGGTGCGATCCACCACGAGCTGATAGTGGGGGGCCAGCTCGCCCAGCGTCAGCAGCGCCGCCTCGACCTGCGAGGGGTACACGTTGACGCCGCGGATCACGAGCATGTCGTCGCTGCGCCCCTTGACCCGGGCCATCCGGACGGTGGTGCGCCCGCACGGGCACGGGTCGGGGTTGAGGCTGGTGAGGTCACCCGTCCGGTAGCGCAGCATGGGCAGCGCTTCCTTGGTGAGCGCCGTGAGCACGAGCTCGCCCTCCTCGCCGGGCGGGAGCGGCGTGCCCGTCGCCGGATCGATGATCTCCGGGAGGAAGTGATCCTCGTTGACGTGGAGGCCCTGCCGGGCCTCCACACACTCCGCCGCCACGCCGGGGCCGATCAGCTCCGAGAGCCCGTAGAAATCGAGCGCCGCGCAGCCCCACAGACTTTCGAGCTGGGCCCGCATCGCTTCGGTCCACGGCTCCGCGCCGAGGAGGGCATAGCGGAGACCAATCGCCCGTGGATCCAGGCCTTGCTCGCGCATGGTCTCGCCGATGTGGAGGGCGAACGACGGCGTGCACGCGAGGCCGTGGGAGTGGAAATCCTGGAGCAAGAGAATCTGTCGAAGCGTATTCCCCGAAGACAGGGGTACCACCGTGAGCCCCATGTGCTCGGCGCCATCGTGGAAGCCGAGCCCGCCCGTGAAGAGGCCGTAGCCATAGGCGATCTGGAGGAGGTGGCCGGGCTCCGCCCCCGCCGCGGCGAGGGAGCGCGCCATCACCTCGCGCCAGACCGCGAGGTCGCGCAGCGTGTACCCGACCACGGTGGGCTTGCCCTTGGTCCCCGACGAGGCGTGCACACGGGCCACGAGGGCGCGCGGGACCGCGAAGAGCCCCCACGGGTAATGCTCGCGCAGATCATCCTTTCGCGTGAAGGCGAGCGCGCCGAGATCCTCGAGGTCGCGCAGCGCGCCCGACGCGAGACCGGCCTTCCCGAGCGCCTCGCGATAGAAGGGCACGCGCGCGCCCGCCCAGCCGATCGCCGCGCGCAGCCGGTCGAGCTGCAGCGCGCGCCGGGCGTCCGGCGCCATCGTCTCCGCGTCGCGATTCCAGATCACCGGACGGTCACCGCTCGGAGCAACCAGGACTGCCGCTCCAGGAAGCGCTGGATGGTGTCGAGGAGGCGAGGATCAGACGCCGGATCGAGACGGATCCGGTCCGGGAGCACGTAGTGCACCTCCGGATAGGACACGAGCACCTTCAGGAGCGTGCGCACCTTGGGGTCACGGGCGAGGAGGCCGCCGCGGCCCGGATCCGCCGGACCGGGATCCCAGTCCGGCTGGAACGTCAGGCGCACCTCGCGGCCCTCGCTCATCCCCGGAGCGCGCCGTAGCGCGCCACCATCGCGTCGACCTGTCCTGCCGCCGAGAAGTGCCGCTCGACGACGAGCCGGCCTGCCGCGCCCATGGCCGCGCGGCGGACGGGATCGAGGAGCAGCCCGATCGCGGCGTCCGCGAGATCGCGCGCGTCGGGCTTGGTGAGGAGGCCTGTCTCGCCATCCACGACGACCTCCTCCACCCCGGACGCTCGCACTGCCACCGCGGCGAGGCCGCAGGCATGCGCCTCGGCGAGGACCAGCCCCTGCGTCTCCGTCTCGGAGGCGAAGAGGAAGAGATCAGCGGCCTGATAGAAAGGCGGCAGGGCCTCGCGCGCGTGAGCGCCCACGAGCCGGATCCGGCTCGCGGCCGGGCTCGCGGCCGCCAGGCGGCGCAGGGCCGCGGCATGCGCCCCCTGCCCCACGAGGAGGAGCTCGACTTCGGGCAGCGCGCCGACGATCAGCGCGAAGGCCTCGATGACCCGCTCCACGCTCTTCTCCCGGTCGAGCCGGCCCACGTAGAGACACGAGAGCCGCCTCGGCTCGAGCCCGAGCGCCGCCCGCGCGGCGGCGCGCGCGCCCGGGCGGAAGTGGTCGAGCGGTACACCGGTCGGGATCACAGCCACGGGCGCGCGCACGCCGCGCTCGCGCAGGGTCTCGGCGATGACGAGGGAGGGCGCGACGACCAGGTCCGCGCGGTCGGCGAAGCGACACGCCAGGCGCACCGCGAGCGCGGCGACCATGCGCTCGGGCAGCGGCACGTAGTGGGCGTACTTCTCGTAGCGCGTGTGATAGGTGAAGACCAGCGGGACGCCGAGGCGCCGGGCGAGGCGCCGGCCCGTCAGGCCGAGGAGGAACGGGTGCTGGACGTGGATGACGTCGGGGCGGAAGTCGCGGGCCAGGCGGGCGAGGCGCGGCGAGATGGGCACCGGGACCGCGAAGCCCGGGTAGGTCGGCGCGGGAATCGCGGGATAACGGAAGACGAACGGGGGATCAGCGGCGCCGCGCGCCCCCGGCGCGAAGATCCACGTCTCATGCCCTCCCGCCTCCAGCCCCGCCCGGAGCGTCTCCACCGCGGTGGTGACTCCACCCCGGAACGGCAGGTAGTTGTTGGTGAAGAGGGCGACCCGCATCCACCGCTACTCGGCCGGCGCGCCGGGATCCTTGCCGCGCTCCATGAAGTCTCCCGGCTTGATGGACTCCAGCCACTCCTTCACCTTGTCGGGATCCTCGCCGCGCGGGGCGGTCGCCGCGTCGGGCTCCTTCGCGCTCTCCGACATCTGCGCCTTGGTCACCACCGCCTCGTCCACGAAGATGGGCGCCGCCACGCGGAGGGCGAGCGCAATCGCGTCCGACGGGCGCGCGTCCACGGTGATCTCGGCGGCGCCGAGCTGCAAGTGCAGGACGGCGAAGAACGTGTTGTCGCGGAGGTCGTTCACCACCACCTTCAGCACGCGGGCTCGCAGGGCCTCGAGGATACTCTTCATGAGGTCGTGGGTCATCGGCCGCGCGGTGGGGATCTTCTCCAGCTCGTGCGCGATGGCATTGGCCTCGGCCAGGCCCACCCAGATGGGCAGGGTTCGCTTGTCCTCCTCGTCCCGCAGGATGAGGATCGGGAGCTTGGAGAGCGGGTCGAGCGTCAGTCCCTTCACCTTCATCTCGAGCCACATGACGCGCTCCCTCCTATGCGGGCGATCCGGCGGCCGCGAGGCGGTCCGCGCTCCGCGGCATCAGCACGCCGCGGAGGCTGTGGGGCAGCGCCTCGGTGATGCGAACGTGGACGATCTCGCCGACGAGGTCGCGGCCAGCGCCATCGAAATTCACCACGCGGTTGCAGCGGGTGCGCCCGCTCGCCTGGGCGGCATCCTTGCGCGAGGCCCCATCCACGAGGACCTCCATCTCGCGCCCGACGAGGCGCTGGCTCCGCGCCGCGCCCACTCGCACCGCCGCCTCGAGCACGCGCGTGTTGCGCTCGGCCTTCACCGCCTCGGGGACCTGATTGGCCATCTCCGCCGCCGGCGTGCCTGGGCGCCGCGAGTATCGGAAGGCAAACACATTATCGTAGCCGACCTCCTCCACCGCCTCCACCGTCCGGGCGAAGTCCTCCTCCGTCTCGCCCGGGAAGCCCACGATCAGGTCGGTGGACAGCGCGATCTCCGGCACGGTCTCCTTCAGCTCCGCGATGAGCTCGACGTACCGGGCGCGCGTGTAGCCGCGGTTCATGCGCTCGAGCACCCGGTCCGAGCCCGACTGCAGCGGGAGGTGAAGATACTCGACCACCTTCGGGACGTCGCGGATGGCGCGGATGAGCCGGCTGGTGAGGTTGTAGGGATTCGAGGTGGTGAAGCGGATGCGCGCGATGCCGTCGATGGCGTCCACGCGCTCCAGGAGCGCGGCGAGATCGGTGGCTGGATCGAGGTCACGCCCGTACGCGTTCACCGTCTGGCCGAGGAGCGTGACCTCGCGGCACCCGTGGGCGGCCAGCTCCGTGATCTCGGCCACGACGGCCTCGGGAGTGTGACTGCGCTCCCGCCCGCGCGTGGAGGGCACGACGCAGAACGTGCAGTGCTTCTCGCAGCCCTCCATGACCGTCACGAAGGCCTTGAGGCGCGAGGCGCCGTCGGGCTTCGCGGTGATCTTCACCAGGGGTCCCTCGCCCGTCTCGAGGACGGCGCGCCGTTCGGTCCGCGCCCGCGCCACCAGCTCGCCCACACGGGCGATGGCGGGCGAGCCGAAGACGAGGTCCACTTGCGGCGCGCGGGACTGGATGACGCCCTGACGGAGCTGCGCCATGCAGCCCATCACGCCAATGAGAAGCTCGGGCCGCCGGGCCTTGAGCCGCTTGAGCGTGCCGAGCTCAGAGTAGACCTTGTCCTCGGCCTTTTCGCGGATCGCGCAGGTGTTGAGCAGGATGAGGTCGGCGTCCTCGGGCGAGTCGGTGAGCTCGTAGCGCTCGTGCTTGAGGAGGCCGGCCACCCGCTCCGAGTCGTACTCGTTCATCTGGCAGCCGTACGTGATGAGGTGAAGTTTGGGCATGAATTCCTGGGGGTTACCGTAACACACGAGCCGAACCGCCGCTAGACCGCCTCCTCGAACACGCCGATGCGGCGGAACTTGTCGAAGCGATCCTGCACGAGCGCGTCCCCGGAGCGGGGGCGGAGATCGGCCAGGTGCTGGCGCAACGCGGTCCGCAGGTTGGCCGCGCACTCCTCCCAGTTGCGATGGGCCCCGCCCACCGGCTCCGGCACCACCGCGTCGATGACGCCGAGCTTGGCGAGGTCGGGGGCGGTGACGCGCATCAGCGATGCGGCCTCGGGCGCCTTCGCGGCGTCGCCCCAGAGGATCGCGGCGCAACCCTCGGGCGAGATCACCGAGTAGATCGCGTGCTCGAGCATGAGCACGCGGTTGGCCACGCCAATGGCGAGCGCGCCGCCACTGCCGCCCTCGCCGGTCACCACCGCGATCACCGGCGTGCGGAGCCCGGCCATCTCGCGCAAGTTGCGCGCGATGGCCTCGGCCTGGCCGCGCTCCTCGGCGCCGAGGCCCGGGAAGGCGCCCGGGGTGTCGATGAAGGTGACGATGGGCTTGGCGAACTTGGCGGCGAGCTGCATCAAACGCAGGGCCTTGCGATAGCCTTCCGGGTGCGGCATGCCGAAATTCCGCGCGATGTTCTCGCGCGTGTCGCGGCCCTTCTGATGGCCGAGCACCACCACCGGCACGCCCTCGAACACGGCGAGGCCGCCCACGATGGCCATGTCGTCGCCATACACGCGGTCGCCGTGCAGCTCCAGGAAGTCGTCGAGGAGCAAGCGGAAGAAATCGAGGGCGTGAGGACGCTTGGGATGCCGGGCGATCTGGGCCCGCTGCCAGGCGGTCAGGCTGCCGTAGACGCGGTGCTGGGTGCGGCGAAGGCGCTCCTCGAGCTTGGCGATCTCCTCGCGCGCGGCGGTCCCGTCCTCGGCCGCGCGCAGCGTGGCGATCCGGTTCTCCAGCTCGAGTATGGGTTTCTCGAACTCAAGCTCGTCCGGCATACTCCACGATGATACTGCCCGGCCCCAGCAGGCGCTCCACTTTCGCCACGAGCTCCGGCCCCGGCTCCACCGCGACTGGCGATGCCTTCAAGACCACCTCCTGCTCGGCCAGCAGCACGTGCACGAACAGCGGCGTGGCGCCGCGGTGCTCGTCGCAGGCCGCGCGCACCGCGGTCAGCGTGGCGGGCTCGACGGCGCCGCCGTTCCCCGCCCGCATCCGGATGCGGCAGGCGTGCGCGTGCCGGCCGTTCCCCTCCTCACTGCGTCCATTGGTCCGATACCCGCCGTTGGCCAGGAGCGATTCCTCCAGAGGTTTGACGTCCTCGACGAGCACCACCCGACCCTTGTCCGTCTCGTCGATGCGGCCCTTCACGAGCACAGGTCCCGGCGCGTGGAGCGCGGCGCCGCAGGTCTTGAGCGCCTCGGGGAAGATGGTGAGAGCCACCGCGCCGTCCACCGCGTCCAGCGAGGCGAAGGCCATGCGATTGCCGCTCTTGGTGGCGCGCTCGCGAAGCTGGCTCACCTGCCCCAGCAGCGCCACGCGCGCGCCCACCGGGCGCGCGGCCACATCGGCGGCAGACGCCGTGCCCAGCTGACGGGCGTGGTCCTTGTAACGCTCGAGCGGGTGACCGGAGAGATAGAAGCCGAGCACCTCCTTCTCGTAGCCCAGGAGCTGCTCGGTGGGCCACTCGGGGACGCTCGCCAGCGGGCTCTCCGCCTTGACGGCCGCAGGCGCCGCGCCGGGCGCGTCGAAGAGCGAGGCCTGTCCCTCCTCGCGATCGCGCTGGCGCCGCTGCCCCGCCTCCATGGCTTGATCGAGCCCGGCGAGGAGCGCGGCCCGCGTGGCCCCGCCGCCGTCGAACGCGCCCGCCTTGATCAGGCTCTCCAGCACCCGGCGGTTGAGCAGGCGGAGATCGACCCGCGCGCAGAAGTCGGTGAGCGAGCCGAAGGCCCCGCCGCTCTCCTGCCGCACCTGCACGATGGATTCGATGGCGGTCTCGCCCACGTTCTTGATCGCGGCGAGGCCGAAGCGGATGGTGTCGCCGTCCACGGTGAAGCGCGCGCCGGAGCGGTTGACGTCGGGCGGCGCCACGCGCAGGCCCATGGCGCGGCACTCCTCGATGTACTGGACGATCTTGTCCGTGCGCTCCATTTCCGACGTGAGCAGCGCGGCCATGAACTCGACGGGGTAGTTCGCCTTGAGGTACGCGGTCTGGTAGGCGACTAGGCCGTAGCAGGCTGCGTGCGAGTTGTGGACGGCGATGCCGTTGGCGATGAAGCTTCGCGCCACCGGGACCTCGAAGTCGTACGTCGGCTCCTCGCCGGTCACGACGTAGCCGCGCGGCCGGGACCAGCCGGTGGGCGCATCCGCGAGCGCGTGGAGCGCTGGCGAGTCGAGCTCCTCGGCGAGATACCGGAGCGTGTCGCGACGGAGCCCGCCTTTCGCCCCGTCGGAGAACATCAGCCGGTAGGACACACCCAGGGCGCGGCAGCCGGCCTGGAGGCTCGGGAAGGCCTTCGCGATCGCCTCCCGTACCGGCATGAGGCACAGGGCGCGCGGGATGACGTCCACGGTGCCGCGCGCGAGCAGTCGCGGCGTGTCCGCCGAGGCCTGGAGGAGCGCGGTGAGCGCCCGCCGCTTCCCCTCGAGGAGATGCGGCCCCACCTCGGTCGCGAAGCGTGAGAAGGCGTCACGACCGCCCAAGAGATTGACCGTGAACCCTGGACGCCGGCCGCCCCGATAGGCGAAGGACTTGCGGTGAATGGTCGAGGAGAGGCCCAGCTTGAGGAGGAGCCGCCGGACATCCAGCGCCAGCCCCTCTGACGAGGTGGCGTAGAAGATCGAGCGCGAGGGGGCATGGATGCAGCCATCGCCCTGGAACAGCTTCGCGACCAGGACCGCGATCGCAGCCCGGTCCCAGCGATCCGTCAATGCCGGTAGGCGCTTGGCGATGGCGCGCTGACCTCTGAGCCCGCAGGTCCCGAAGAGGTAGGCGACGGCCCCGCTGGGCTGCGTCCGGTCGCGCCGTGCCGGGCGCACGCAGCCGGCGCGGCCATCACGCCCCTGCTCGATCCTCGCCATCGTGTTCGGGAACCGCTCCATGACCGCGGCCATGTCAGCCCGCTCGTTCTGGCTGCTCGAATAGAGGTAGAAATGTCCCTCGTACCCGAGGCTACCCTCGGACAGGGCATAGCCAAGGAGCGCGGCGTGATGCGCGGGAACAGATTCGGCTCCCGCCGGCAGCTCGCGCGCGACCGCGACGAAGTCGTCGGCGGCCACCTCCTCCGCGTTCACCCAGCCGCGCTGCGTGAAGATCGGATGGTCGGGGGTGCAGCGGACCGTCATCCCATTGGCGAGGCGAAGCTCCCCCACCGTGCGTGTTCCGCTGGGCCGCGCGCCGAGGGCGCGGTAGGCGCCGTCCTTGGTCAGCACGCGATCGCCGGGACGAATCGCGGTGATGGGGCGGCGCGTACCGTCGGCCATCTCGATCTCGGTATCCGCGGTCAGGCATTTGTTGAAGCCGTAGCCCGCGAACTTCTCGATGAGGTCCCAGATGCGCTCGGCCTTGCGCCCGTCGACCTTGTGGGCCTTGCAGCCCTTGATGAACTCCTCGCGCTGCTGGGCCATGAGCTCGCGATCCTTCTTGCCCATCGCCTTGCGGAGGATGTCGGCCTGAGCGAGGGAGAAGCCGGCGAGGTCGGCGGCCAGGCGCATGACCTGCTCCTGGTAGACCATGATCCCGTAGGTCTCCTGGAGGTGCTTCTCCATGGCCGGATGCTCGTACGTGATCTCGGCGCGCCCGTGCTTGCGGTTGACGAAGTCGGGAATCAGGTCCATCGGCCCGGGGCGGTAGAGCGCCACCATGGCGATGATGTCCTCGATGCGTTCCGGACGCAGCCGCTGGAGGGCATCCCGCATCCCCTGGGATTCCAGCTGGAACACGCCGAGGGTGCGCGCCTCGCTCAGGAGCTGATACGTGCGCGGATCGTCGAGGGGCAGGCGGTCGGCGTCGAGCTCGATCCCGCGCGAGGCCTTCACCAGGTTGACCGCGTCCGTGATGACGGTGAGCGTCTTGAGCCCGAGGAAGTCCATCTTGAGCAAGCCGAGCTTCTCGATGGGGCCCATCGCGAAGCCGGTGATGAGCTCGGGGCGCTTGGGATCCTTGTAGAGCGGCACCCGGTCCATCAGGGGCTCGTCCGAAATGACCACCGCGGAAGCGTGCACCGAGGCGTGCCGGGTGCCGCCCTCGAGAGCCTTCGCCACGCTCCAGAGCTCCCCCACCCGCGGATCGCGCTTCACGTTCTGGGCGAGCTCGGGCGACTTCTCCAGCGACTCGTCGAGGCTGATGTTCAGCGGGAAGCTCGGCACGAGCTTGGCGATGCGGTCGGCCTCGCCGTAGGAGAAGCCGAGCACGCGGCCCACGTCGCGGATCACCGCCTTGGCGCCCATGGTGCCGAAGGTGATGATGTGGGCCACCCGGTCCTCGCCGTAGCGGTCGACCACGTAGCGGATGACCTCGTCGCGCCGGTCGTCGGCGAAGTCGATGTCCATGTCGGGCATCGAAATCCGCTCGGGGTTCAGGAATCGCTCGAAGAGGAGCCCGTAACGGATGGGATCCACGTTGGTGATGCTGAGGCAATAGGCGACCAGGGAGCCGGCCGAGGACCCGCGCCCCGGGCCCACCGCGATCCCCTGCCGGCGGGCGTAGGCGATGAAGTCCCAGACGACCAGGAAGTAGCCGGAGAAGCCCATCTTCGAGATCACGCCGAGCTCGTAGCGGAGGCGCTCGACCACGGGGTCGGCGGGCGAGGCGCCGTAGCGGGCCCGGAGGCCCTCGACGGCCAGGTGCTCGAGATAGCCGTCGAGCGTCTCGAAGCCCACCGGCAGCTGATAGTTCGGGAGATGGAATTTCCCGAACGCGAGCTGGAGATCGCAGCGCTCGGCCACCGCCAGCGTGTTGCGGTGCGCTTCCGGCAGCTCCCGGAACACCTCGCGCATCTGGTCGGCGGACTTGAGGTAGAACTCCTCGGTGGAGAACCGCCACCGGTTCGGGTCCGACATGGTGGTGCCGGTCTGGATGCAGAGGAGCGCCTCGTGGGCCTTGGCGTGCGAGGCCTCGAGGTAGTGGGAGTCGTTGGTGCCGCAGATCGGGGCGCCGAGCGCCTCGGCGATCCTGAGCGTGCCCGCTGTCACCTTGGCCTGGTCGTCGATCCCGTGGGACTGGATCTCCATGAAGTAGTGGTCGCGGCCGAACACGTCCTGGTACCAGCCCGCCACCTGCTTGGCCTTGGCGTCCTCGCCCGCCGAGAGGAGCTTGCTCACCTCGGAGTTGAGGCACCCCGAGAGGACGAGCAACCCGTCGGCATGCTGCGCCAGCAGCTCGCGGTCGACCCGCGGCTTGTAGTAGAAGCCCTCGAGATAGGCCTTGGAGACCAGCTTGACGAGGTTCCGGTAGCCCGTCTCGTTGCGCACGAGCACCGTGCAGTGGCTAGCGCCCTCGTAGCCGCCGTCCTGGCTGGAGCGCTCGAAGCGGCTCCCCGGCGCCACGTAGAGCTCGCAGCCCACGATGGGCTTGATGCCCGCCTTCTTCGCCGCGGTGTAGAAATCGATGGCGCCGAAGAGGTTCCCGTGATCGGTCAGCGCGATGGCGGGGAAGCCGAGCCCCTTGGCCGCCTCCACCAGCTTGTCGAGCTGGGCGGCGCCGTCGAGGAGGCTATACTCCGAGTGGACGTGGAGGTGGACGAAATCTCCGCGCGGGTCCTTCCCCATTATGGACGCGTGCTAAGTCCGAGTGGCACGGCATCCCTACTACGAGACCCTGTCCACAATTCGCCATAAGGCAGGACTACCCTGCCCTCTTCCGCGAGCACCCGTTGGCGTTGCCGGAGATACTCCGCCAGGCCAACCTCGTCGCCTAGGACCATTGACAGATCGTGCCCGTTGACGACGAAGAACGTCGGGCGCTTTCCATATGTGATTGACAGAGCCGCCTCGGCGGTAACGCCATTGAGACTAATGAATACTCCCCGCGTGTAAGCGGACTTGCCTTCAATCTTCCCTCTGAAGGTCAGCAGGGCCGCTTCGGAAAGTGGTTCCTTCTCCCATTTCGCCTCAAGCAGGTACGTCTCATGATCGAGATCGAATGATCCATCGATCTGTTCGCCGATGACGCGGAATGGATCTCTCGGATCGAGACCATGGAGAGAGAAGAGCCCGTTCAGAATGCGCTCGAACTCGAGTCCCGCAGCCTGAGGCGACGGCATGGCCGGAAGTCCGAAAAATCGCGTACGCAGATTGGCCAAGTCAGAGGACCGCTTGCTCTGCTTGGACGCGCGAACCTGTTCCTCCGCAAGGGCTTGCTCAACGCGGCTCTTGGCCCAATCCGTGGTCTCAAGCCGCAGAGAGGCAAGGAAGTTGGGGTCCCAGAGATCGGGAATCTTGAAGCCCAAGTCGAGAATCAGTCCGTTGAGCTTGGTGATATCCTCGGGCCCGATCGGCTTCCCGTTCTTCTGTCGGTATGGGATCGCGGCCCGAACGACTTCCAAGATCAATCGCTGAAAGCAGTCTCGCCGCTTTTCTAGAGTGGTCTCCAGCAACGCTACGGTCATCGGGTGCTTACTGCCCGGCTGCCAAAGGTTACCCACCCCGACCTTCTCTGAGATGGACCTGAAGGAGATGTGACCCTTCCAGTCGGCATGACCTGACCAAGGCAGGAAGTCGTAAGAGACGTCGGCGATGCCTGCAATTGCCTTCGACTCGCGCAGCGAGAGAGCCATAAAGCTAGAGAAGGACTACTCCCACTCGATCGTGCTCGGCGGCTTGGAGGAGATGTCCAGCACGACCCGATTGACGCCCTTCACCTCGTTGATGATGCGGCTCGAGATCCGCGCCAGCAAGTCGTACGGCAGGCGGGCCCAGTCCGCTGTCATCGCGTCCTGGCTGGTGACGGCGCGGAGCGCGATCACCTGGGCATAGGTGCGGAAGTCCCCCATGACGCCCACGGTGCGGACCGGGAGCAGCACGGCGAAGGCCTGCCAGAGCGCGCGCTCGAGATCGGCCTCACGGATCTCCTCCTGCACGATCAGGTCGGCGCCCCGGAGGATGGCGAGCCGATCCTCCGTCACCTCGCCGAGCACGCGGATGGCGAGGCCGGGCCCCGGGAAGGGCTGGCGCCAGACGATCTGCGCCGGGAGACCCAGCAGCGTCCCCACCTCCCGCACCTCGTCCTTGAAGAGCTCGCGGAGGGGCTCCACCAGCTTGAAGTCCATTTGCTCGGGTAGGCCGCCCACGTTGTGATGCGTCTTGATCGTGGCCGACGGGCCCTTGAACGAGACGGACTCGATCACGTCCGGATACACCGTGCCCTGGGCCAGCCAGGGGATGCGGCCAAGCCGGCGCGCCTCTTCCTCGAAGACCGCGATGAACTCGTTGCCGATGGCCTTGCGCTTGACCTCGGGATCGTCGACACCCTTGAGGCGGTCCATAAATCGCTTACTTGCATCGATATGGATCAGATTGATCTTGAATGTGTCGCGGAACGTCTTCACGACGTATTCGGCCTCGCCGGCACGGAGCAGGCCGTTGTCCACGAAGAGACACGTGAGCTGATCGCCGATGGCCTTGTGGACCAGAGCCGCCACCACGGACGAGTCCACGCCGCCGGAGAGCGCGCAGAGCACGCGATCGCCGCCGACCGTTTCACGGATCTTCGCGACGGCCAAGTCCACGAACGAGGTCATGGACCAATCGCGCTTTACCCCGCATGCGCGGAGGAAGTTGGCGAGCACGGTCTTGCCCTGCGGGGTGTGCGCCACCTCCGGGTGGAACTGCACTGCGTAGAGACGCCGCTCGGCATCGGCCATGGCCGCCACTGGACAGTTGGCCGTGGAGGCCAGGCTCACGAAGCCGGACGGCGGCTGCAGCACGGTGTCTCCATGGCTCATCCACACCGTGATCTGGTTACCGCGCTCCGGCGTGATGCCGTCCAGGAGCCCGCCCGTGCCCTCCAGACGCAAGTCGGCCGGGCCGTACTCGCGGCGCTCTGCCGGCACCACCTGCCCGCCGAGCAGATAGCCCATCGCCTGCATGCCGTAGCAGATGCCGAGGATGGGGATGCCCGATTCGAGGATGGCCTTGTCGGGCAGCGGCGCGCCGTCATCGTAGACACTGGACGGCCCGCCGGAGAGGACGATGCCCTGATACCCCCCGGCGAGCACCTCCGCCGCGGGCTGCGTGCACGGGAGAATCTCGGAGTAGACCGACATCTCCCGGATCCGGCGCGCGATCAGCTGGGTGTACTGCGCCCCGAAATCGAGGATCGCGATCTTGTCCAGGCCCAACCTCCTGCTAGCGCGGCGTCCCCAGCTTCTGGGCTCGCTGGAAGACCTTCCCTTCCGTCTTGATGGACGGGGCGATGATCAGCTCCGTCTGCTGCAGCTCGCGGATGTTCATGGCGCCCACCGAGCCCATGCACGTGCGAATCGCGCCGACAAGGTTGAGCGTGCCGTCCTCGGTGAAGGCCGGGCCGAAGAGAATCTGCTCGAGAGGGCCCGCCACGCCTACGCGAATCCGCGTGCCGCGCGGCAGGTTCGAGTGCGGCGTCGCCATGCCCCAGTGATAGCCGCGGCCGGGCGCCTCGGTGGCGCGCGCGAAGGCCGAGCCGATCATCACGGCGTCGGCGCCCGAGGCGAGCGCCTTGCAGATGTCACCCCCCGTGGTCATGCCGCCGTCGGTGATGATGGGCACGTACCGGCCGGTGCGCTTGTAGTAGAAGTCGCGCGCCGCCGCCGAGTCCGCGGTGGCGGTGACTTGCGGCACGCCCAGGCCCAGCACCTCGCGGCTGGTGCACGCCGCGCCGGGCCCCACGCCGATCAGGAGCGCGTCGGCGCCGCACTCCATGAGCTCGAGGCACGCCTCGTACGTCACGACGTTGCCGATGATGAGGGGAATGGCGAGGTTTTTCTTGAGGCGCTTGAGATCCACCGGCGTGTATTCGGTGGCGATGTGGCGCGCGGTGGTGACGGTGGACTGCACCACGAAGAAGTCCGCCCCCGCCTCCTCGGCGATCTTGGCGAAGCGCTCGGCCCGCTGGGGGATCGACGAGACCACCACGGGTCCGCCGCCCTTCTTGATCTCGGAGATCCGCTTGTGGATCAACTCTTCCTTGATCGGCTCGCTGTAGATGCCCTGGATGATCTTGGTGGCTTCTTCGAGGCTGGCCGAGGTAATGCGGTCGAGCACCTCGTCGGGATTCTCGTAGCGGGAGAAGATGCCTTCGAGATTGAGAACGGCGAGCCCGCCGTGCTTGCCCATCTCGATGGCGAGGCGCGGGCTGACCACGCCGTCCATGGCGGCGGCGATGATGGGGATCTGGAAGCGATGGCCGCAAAGGTCCCAGGAGATGTCGACCTCGCTGGGATTGATGGTGACCGATCCGGGGACCAGCGCGATGTCATCGAACCCGTACGCGGCCCGCGCCTTCCGCCCCCGTCCGACCCACATCCCCATGCCGTCGTCCTCCCCCCGACCGCCGCACGGGGCGGCCGCCCCAGACCCGATATTTAGAGAGCTCCCGCCGAACCCATACCGTATTTAGTAGGGACTGAGTATAAGGGGGGCTCCCGACCCTGTCAATCGGTTATCCCGCGCGGCCGTGCTTCCAGATGAGCCGCAGCCCCTCGAGGCGCAGGTCGGGGTTGACGATCTGGATGCTGCGCGCGACCTCACGCATCTGCGGGGCGAGCCCGCCGGTGCCGATCACCTTCACGTCGCCCTCGATCTCGCGCCGCATGCGCTCGATGAGGCCGTCGACGAGCCCGGCGTAGCCCAGCACCGCGCCGGACTGGATGTTGGTGGCGGTGTTGCGGCCCACTGCGGTGGCCGGCGCGACCAGCTCGACTCGATAGAGGCGCGCGGCCCGGGCGATCAGCGCCTCGGCGGCGGTGGCGATGCCGGGCGCGATGGCGCCGCCGATGAACTCGCCCCGCGCGTTCACGCAATCGAAGTTCGTGGCGGTGCCGAAATCCACCACGATGCAGGGCGGCCCGTAGATCGTCTTCGCGGCCACCGCGTTGCAGACGCGATCCGCGCCGACCTCGGGGGGATTGTCCACCGCGAGCGTGATGGGCACGTTGACGCCGGATTGCACGCTGAACGGCGTCACGCCGAAGTACGCCTCGATCATTCGCTCGAGCGTGCGCTGCACCGGCGGCACCACGTTAGAGATGGCCACGTCCGTGATCTGTCCGGGCTCGATGCCCCGCGAGCGGAGGAGGGTGTGGATGAAGAGCCCGTACTCGTCGGAAGTCTGCTCGCGTCGGCTCGTCAGGCGCCACGAGGCGATCAGCTTGGCGCCGTCGTGCACGCCCACGCTGGTATTGGTGTTGCCGACCTCAAGCAGCAGGAGCACCGGCGATCTCCCCCGAGACCACGCGCAGCAGCGCGCCGTCCTCCGCACGCACGAGCAACGCTCCGGTCTCGTCGAGGTCCACGGCCACGCCCTCGCGCCCGTCGGCGGCGCGGACGCGCGCGCCCAGGGTCACGCTGTGGCGCCGCCAAGCCGCGCGCAGATCCTCGCTCCCGGCAAGGAACTCGCGATAGCGCGCGTCGAGGGTCTCGAGCAGCGTCTCGAGCAGACGCTCCCGGTCGTGGACGCGTCCGGTGAGCAGGCGTAGCGACGAGGCGCGTCCCGCCACGTCGGGCGGGAACGACTCCTGGTTCACGTTGAGGCCGATGCCGAGGATCACCCGATCGACGCCGCCGTCGGCTCGAGTGGCCGCTTCGGCGAGCACGCCGCAGACCTTCCGCTCCCCCACCATCACGTCATTGGGCCAGCGCATGCCGGGCGTCAGGCCGGTTGCCGCCGCCACCGCGTCGATCACGGCGAGGCCACCGACCAGACTGAGCTGGGGCATGCGTATGGAGGCCACGGGAGGCCGCAGCAGCACTGACAGGAGCAGACTCTGCCCTGGCTGGTCCCACCAGCCTCGCCCGAGCCGCCCGCGGCCGGCGCGCTGGTGTCGGGCGGTCACCACCACGCCGTCCGGGGCGCCCTCGGCGGCGAGCCGCGCGACCTCGGCCTGGGTGGAGCCCACCTCGTCGAGCGCGTGGATGACCCGGCCGATGAGGCGGGCACCCCCGCGCGCCACCCCGCTCACGTGAGCGCGGCGAGGCTGGCGGTGAGCTTCTCGCGGACGGCCTGCTGCTCGCCGAGGCGCTCGCGCTCGCGGGCCACGATCTCCGCGGGCGCCCGCTCCACGAAGTCGGGGCGCGCGAGCTTGCCCTCGATGAACGCGATCTCCTTCGCCGCCTTGTCGATCTCCTTGGCAAGGCGCTGCCGCTCGGCAGCCAGATCCACCACACCCTCGAGCCGCACGTACACCTCGGCCCCCTGGGCCACCGCAAGCGCGGACTGGGGCGGTCGCACCGCGGCGGGATCCACGGTGATGCTGGCCCGGGCGAGCGTGCCCATCAGGGGGGCCGCCTCGCGGAGCGCGGCCGCGTCGAGGCCCGGCCCCGGGCGCACGATCGCCGCCAGCTCGACGGCGGGCGGAATGCGGCTCTCGCTGCGGATGGTGCGGATGGCGCTCACGATCGCGATCACACCGCTCATCCAGGTCTCGGCCTCCGTGTCGTGGCCCTTCCGCGAGGCCTTGGGGAACGCGGCGATCATGATCGAGTCGGGACCGCCCGCCGGTCGAGGCAGCCGCTGCCAGATGTCCTCCGAGATGAAGGGCATCAGGGGATGCAGCAGCCGCAGGGTGGTGTCGAGCGTCTCGACCAGGGTGTGCTGCGTCACCGCGCGAGCAAGGGGATCTTCCTTCTGATAGAGCGAGCGCTTGGCGATCTCGAGATACCAGTCGCAGAGCTCGTGCCACAGGAACTGGTACACCGCGGACGCGGCGTCGTTGAGCCGATAGGTGTCGAGCGCGCGCCGCACCTCGCGCGTCGCCGCGGCGGCGCGGCTACGAATCCATCGGTCGGCGACCGTCGGCGTGCCCTTGCGCGCGAGCTTCGGGTCATAGCCGTCGAGATTCGAGAGGACGAGCCGCGAGGCGTTCCAGAGCTTGTTGGCGAAGTTCCGGTTGCCCTCGATGCGCTCCTCGGAGAGGCGCACGTCCCGTCCCTGGGCGGCCATCGCCGCGAGGGTGAATCGGAAGGCATCGGTCCCGTACTGGTCCATGACCTGGAGCGGATCCACCACGTTGCCCTTGGACTTCGACATCTTCCGCCCTTCCGCATCGCGGACGAGGGCGTGCATGTAGACGTCGTGGAAGGGCGGCTCGCCCATGACCTTGAGCCCGAACATCACCATGCGCGCCACCCAGAAGAAGATGATGTCGAAGCCGGTGACGAGGCAGGACGTCGGGTAGAAGGTCTTGAGCTCCGGCGTGGAGTCCGGCCAGCCCAGGGTGGAGAACGGCCAGAGGCCGGACGAGAACCAGGTGTCGAGCACGTCCGGGTCCTGCCGGAGCGCGCCGCCGCACTTGGGACAGGCGGTGGGGTCCGTGCGCGAAACGATGACCTCGCCGTCCTTGTCGCAGTGCCAGGCGGGAATGCGATGCCCCCACCAGAGCTGGCGTGAGATGGTCCAGTCCCGGTATTGCTCCATCCAGGCGTAATAGGTCTTGGTCCAACCCCGCGGGATGATCTTGATCTTGCCCGAGCGCACCGCCTTGACGGCGGGTTCGGCGAGGGGCTTGATGCGCACGTACCACTGCTTGGAGACGAGTGGCTCCACCACCGTCTTGCAGCGATAGCAGACGCCCACCGCGTGACGATAGGGCTCGATGTGGTCGATGAGCCCGAGCGCCTGCATGTCCTCAACGATGCGCTTGCGGCACTCGAAGCGGTCCATGCCCGCGTACTTCCCCGCCGCCGCCGTCATCTTGCCGTCAAAGCCGATCACGGTGCGGATCGGCAAGTTGTGGCGCTTGCCGATCTCGAAGTCGGTCGGGTCGTGTCCGGGCGTCACCTTGATCACGCCGGTGCCGAACTTGGGATCCACCGCCGCGTCCGCCACCACCTGGATGGTGATGGTCCCCTCCACTGACGGGATCTCGAGCATCTTCCCCACATACTTCCGGTAGCGCCGGTCCTTGGGATGCACGGCGAGGGCCGTGTCACCGAGCTTGGTCTCAGGCCGCACGGTGCCGAGGGTGAGCGGGCCGTACTTGATGTACACGAACTCGCCGTCACGCTCCTCGCGCTCCACCTCGAGCTCGGAGAGCACCGTCTGGCAACGCGGGCACCAGTTGACGATGTAGTCGCCGCGGTAGATGAGCTTGTCTTCCCACAGGCGCACGAAGACTTCGCGCACCGCCGCGGAGAGCCCCGCGTCCATCGTGAAGCGCTCGCGCTCCCAGTCGCAGGAGGCGCCCAGACGCTTGAGCTGCTTGACGATGGTGCCCCCCGACTCCTCCTTCCACTTCCAGACGCGCTGGAGGAACGCCTCGCGGCCGAGGTCGTCCTTGGTCTTGCCCTCGTCGGCGAGCTGCCGCTCCACCACGTACTGGGTGGCGATGCCGGCATGGTCGGTGCCGAATTGCCAGAGCGTGTTGTACCCGTCCATCCGCTTGTAGCGGATGAGCACGTCCTGGATGGTGAAGTTGTACGCGTGCCCCATGTGGAGGAACCCCGTCACGTTCGGCGGGGGACACACGATGCAGTAGGGCTTGCCGGCGGCCTTGGCGTCCGCGCGGAAGTATCCCCGCCGCTCCCACTCGGCGTACCACTGCGGCTCGACGCGCGTGGGATCGTAGCGGTCGGAGATTTCCGTCATGATTATCGCGTCATTGTAGCACGGGGGCCGCGCCGGCCAGCCGCCACCCGCGCGGCTGCCGGTTCCAGACGAGCGACCATGGGCTGCGGCTGGCCGCGCCGTGGTCCGGGCGCTCCTGGGTCGCGGCCACCATCACGCTGCTCGGGGTCTCCGCGTTGGCCACGTCACACGCCGGCTCGGGCACGAGACCGCCGGGGAGCCGGGCGCGCAGCGAGGCGTCGGGCACCAGCTCGGCAAGGGCCCGCCGGTCGCCGCTCTCCACCGCCGCGAAGAAGCGCGTGACCTCGCGCGAAAGGTCCCGGTGCCATGCGTTGATCGTCTGCCGACGGACGCTCGTGATACCCTCCGCACCCTGGCGGAACACTTCCTCCTGCTCGGTCTGGCCATCGCAGCCCGGCTTCCAGCCGGGATAGCGCAGGTCGTAGCGCACGTCGATCTCGCCGACGCTGAGCCGCCAGTCCGCTGCGCGCAGGCCGTCGGGGAACGCCAACTCGGTGCTCCATGTCCGGCTGAAGCCAGCCGGCTCGGCGCGCCAGACGTCCACGCGCAACGGATAGCGGCGCGCCGCCACGGGTGCGCCGACCCACGTGAGCGCGAGCTGGGGCGAGCCGTCGCGCGCGGAGGGCCAGGAATAGGCCTCCGGTGTCCCCGGGTGCGTGATGGTGCGCGTGAGGGCGGCGGCGGCCCCGGTGCCGGTGAACACGCGCACCGACCCCGGGCCGTCGATACCGTTGAGCCCGTAGAGGGCGACGGTGAGCGCGCGCGGCCCCTCCGCTCCGAGCCGGAGCACGCGGAAGCGCGCGCCGCCCCATGCGGAGTTGAAGCCCTCGAGGCGCTCCTGGATGAAGTCGGGGCCGGCGAAGATCCCGCCGCCCCGCAGGTTCTCCACGATCTCGTCGTCGACGAGGCGGTAGAGGCCGCCCACCGCCTCCTCGCTCGGCGCCGGCCCGAGCCGCGCGGCCTGGTCGCGGTAGTCCTCGAGCCCGTCGGTGGCGGCCAGCGCGGGCGCCGCGCACAACGCGACCAGGGTCAAGAGCCGCGGAAGCAGGCGTGCGGGCCCCATTACCGCCTCATCGTACAATGAGGGGAGATGGGTCGCATCATCGACCGGTACATCCTGTCGGAGCTCCTGAGCCCGTTCTCCATGGGTGTCGGGGTCTTCACCTTCTTCCTCGTCATCGACCGGATCTACCACCTCACCGAGCTGGTCATCACCAAGGGTGTCCCGTTCTTCCTGGTGCTGGCTTTGCTGGGTTTCACCCTGCCCGCCTTCCTCGCCCTCACCCTGCCGATGGCACTGCTCGTCGCCGTCCTCATCGTCGGTGGCCGGCTGGCAGGGGACATGGAGGTGACGGCCTTCAAGGCTTCCGGGGTGAGTCCGCTGCGCCTGCTCCGGCCATTCCTGGCCGCGGGGATCGTGGTCGCGCTGATCTCGGGCATGCTCTCGATCTGGATCGCACCCATGGGCAATCGCTTGTTCCAGCAGCAGCTCTTCCAGATCCTCAAGTCGCGCGCGGCCACCGGGCTCAAGGAGCGCATCTTCAGCGCCTCGTTCGGGCAGTTCACAATCTATGTCCAGGACATCAGCGCCTCCCAGGTCGCCCTCAAGGGCCTCCTCGTCTCCGATGAGCGGGATCCCGCGCTCTCCCGCGTGATCGTGGCGAAGGAGGGCCGCCTCCTCACCGACGAGGAGCAAGGGCGCATCACTCTGCGCTTCATCGACGGCCAGATCAGCGAGGCCGACGTGGCCGACGGGCGGCGCGCGCGCTTCACCGACTTCAGCCTCTACGACATGAATCTGCCGCTGGAATCGCCGCTGGCCACCTCGTCGCAGAAGGAGAAGCCCGAGCGTGACCTGCCGTTGAGCCAGCTGGGCCCGCAGGCACGCGAGCTCGCCGCCCAGGGCCAGCCCGTGACCGCCTACTACGTGGAGTTCCACAAGCGCTTCGCGCTGCCGGTGGCGGCGATCGTGTTCGTGCTCGTGGGCTTCCCACTCGGCATCCGCAGCCAGGCCCGCGGGGGCGGCGGGCGTGGCCTCGCGCTCGCGGTCAGTCTCGGCATCGTCGTGTCCTATTACATGGTGTTCACGACCCTCGAGGGCATGTCGCTCCGCGGCCGGGTCCCGCCCTGGCTCGGCATCTGGCTCCCCGACGCCATCTTCCTCGTCGCCGGCCTCCTGCTGATCGCGGCCACCACCGTGGGGATGCCCACCGGCTGGGTGCACCGGCTTTGGCACTTGCGCGACGTGTTCCGGGCGCGCATTCCGGCATGGCGTATTCCGTGGCGACGGAGCGAGGAGGCCGAGGCGGGGCGGAGCCGGCGGCGGGCCTCCACGTTCATCATCGACCGCTACCTGCTCCGCGAGTACGTGAAGTTCATCGGCGTCTGCGTCGGCGTGGCGGCGGTGCTGTTCCTCGTCGTCGATCTCCTCCAGACGCTCGACCGCTTCCTGCGCATCAAGCCGCCCTTCACCTACATCCTCCAGCACTTCATCTTCCGGCTCCCCGGCGCGCTCTACGACGGGCTGCCCATCATGGTGCTGATCGCGACGCTGTTCCTGTTCTTGTCGCTGACGCGCGCCCACGAGCTCGACGCGCTCAAGGCGGCGGGGATGAGCCTCTACCGCGTGAGCGTGCCGATCCTCCTCCTCGCCCTCGCGCTGAGCATCGCCGCCGGCATCTTCCAGGAGACCGCCCTGCCCGCGATCAACGCGCGCGCGGAGGAGATCGACCGCGTGAAGATCCGCGGCAATCTGCCGCGCCATCTCCAGAAGCGCAACCAGCTCTGGTATCGGTCCACCGACACCCGCTTCTGGCGGATGGAGCTGCTCGATCCCGTCGAACGCTCGGTCGACGGGCTCCTGCTCCTCGAGGTGGACCAGAACTTCCAGCTCATGAGCCGTCTCGACGCCAAGCAGGCGAAGTGGACGCCGGGGGGCTGGGAGCTGAGCCAGGGCTTCATGCGCCCTGTCGTCAAGGGCACACGGATGGAATCCAAGCCCTTCGAGCGCATGGTGCTGAAGATGCCGGAGGACATCCAGGACTTCACCAACGTGCAGAATCCGCCCGAGATCATGAGCTTCTTCGAGCTGCGCGCCTACGTGCAGAAGCTCCAGGAGACGGGTCACCAGGCCGGCAAGTACATCGTGGAGCTCTATTCCAAGCTCTCGTTCCCCCTCATACACCTGATCATGGCGCTGGTAGCGATCCCCTTCGCTCTGGTCTCCCCGCGCAGCGGCGGCCGCGCTCTCGGCATCGCGATCGCGATTGTGATCTCGGTGGGGTACTGGCTCGTGCACTACATGGCGGTGGCCTTCGCCAAGGCCGATCTCTTGCCGCCCTTCCTCGCTGCGTGGACGGCCAACGTCGTCTTCGCGGGGCTGGGCACGGCGCTCTTCCTCCGGATCCGCACCTGAGCGTTGGCCGCCGCTCAGCGGCCTTCGCGAAGCTCGCGCAGGATCTCCTCGAGCTGCTTCTGCTCGATGCCGTAGGCCGCCCAGTCGCCGCGGCGTAGCGCCTCCTGACTCTTCTGCCAGGTGTCCCAGGCGCGCTGGGCGAGGACCCGGGACGCGGTCCCAGCCACCGGCGGGGCGCCCGCGGTCACCGCCGCGCGCGGACTCTCATCGCCCTTCACGCGGCCGCCGAAGATGCGCCCGAGGGCCTGCTCGAGGGTGGGCTCCATCGCGATCTGGTTCCCGTAGGCCACGATCACGCGGCGAAGCTCGGGGAGCGCCCCCTGCTCCGTCGCGGAGAGATACAGCGGCTGGACGTAGATGAGGGAGCGCTCGATGGGAATGGCGAGCAGCGAGCCCCGCAGCACCCGCGAGCCCTGCTGGTTCCAGAGGGAGAGCTGCTGGGAGATGAGCGGATCCTGGTCGATGCGCGCGTCGATCTGGCGCGGCCCGTAGACGAGCTTCTGCTTGGGGAAGGCGTAGACGATGATGCGCCCGTAGTTGGGCGCGTCCGCCCGGCCCACCATGATCGCGATCATGTTGTCGCGCCGGCTCGGGTTGAAGCCGCCGAGCAGCACGAATTCCTCGTGGGACTCGTCGGGGAGTCGCATGACCGTGTAGTACGGCTCCATCTCCGCCGCCGCGCCGCCGCGCCCCTCGGCGGGACGTCGCGGAATTGTCCACAGATCCTCCCGGTTGTAGAAGACCTGCGGATCCTCCATGTGGTAGGTGGCGTACATCTGCATCTGCAGCGTGAAGAGGTCCTCGGGATACCGGATGTGCGTCTGGAGGTCCTTGGGCATCTCCACCAGCGGCCGCAGCAGCCCCGGAAAGATCTTGGCGTAGGTCTGGGCGATGGGATCGTCGGGGTCGGCGACGTAGTAGCTCACGGTGCCGTGATAGGCGTCCACCGTCACCTTCACCGAGTTGCGGATGTAGTTCCCGATGCCGCGCACCGGCTGGGAGTACGGGTACCGGTCGCTGGTGGTGTAGCCGTCCGCCATCCAGACGAGGCGGCCGTCGTCGGTCACCACCATGTAGGGATCGCGGTCGAAGCGCAGGAAGGGCGCGACCTGGCGGATCCGGTCACGGATGTTCCGGTAGATCATGATCCGGCTGTCGGGCGACAACCGGCCCGTGATGAGGACATTGATCTCGCCGAAGCGCGCCGCGAACGCCACCCGGCGGAGGAGCGAGTCCACCGCGATGCCGCCCCGCCCCGCATAGCGCGTGTACTCGTTCTTGTCCCCCGCCGAGTAATCGAGCTCCCGCTCCTGGGTGCGGACGAAGACGTAGTCGTTGCCCGACTCGCCGTAGTAGATCTCGGGCCGGCTGATCTTGGCGAAGCCGCCCGTCACCACCGGCGGGATGTCCTTGGCGAAGAACTCGGGCAGCCCCTCGGGGCTGATGCGGTTCACCGGACCCACCACGAGGCCGTAGCCGTGGGTGAATGTCAGGTGCTCGTTGAGCCAGTTCCGGTCCTGCCCGGGCAGGTGGCGGTACGACAGCTCCCGCGGCGAGAGCATGACCTGGCGGTACTCTCCGTTCACGGTGTAGCGGTCGTTGTCCACGTCGAGGAACTTGTAGTAGGTGCGGATCTCCTGCAGCTGCCCGTAGGTGATCAGCAGCGGCCGGTGATCCCAGAGCCGGATGTTCTTGATCGTGAGCGCGTTCCGCTCGAGGGCGGCCGCGTTGAGGTGCTCCTCGACGGGGAAGTCCTTCTCCTGCACCCGGTCCAGCCCGAACGCGTGCCGGGTCATCCGGATGTTGTGCTCGATGTACGGGCGCTCGAAGGCCAGCTCGTTCGGCTTCACCCGCAGCCGCTGCAGCGCCGAGGGGAAGAGCCCGAGCCCGCCCACCCACACGACGACCAGCACCACGAGCCCGGCCACCGGGAAGAGCCATCCCGGCCGGCTCATCTGCACGAGGCACGCGGCGGCGCAGAGGAGGGCCAGCACCGTGAGCACGTTCAGGACGGGGAGCGCAGCGTTGACGTCGGTATAGGTGGCGCCGACCACCGCGCCCCGGGACGAGTAGAGGACGTCGAAGCGGTCCAGCCAGAAGCCGGCGGCGCGGATGACGAGGACGATGGCCCCCAGGGCGAGGAGATGCGTCCGCGCGGCCGCGGCCAGCCGCGGGCCTCGCGCGGTGAGGACGAGGCTGCGCTGCAGCACGTACACCGCGGCGGTCAGGACGAGGGCTCCTGCCGCGAGCGCGAGGCCCCAGCCATAGAGCAGGCGCCAGAAGGGGAGCCGGAAGAAGTAGAAGCCGAGGTCGCGCCCGAAGATCGGGTCGGTCCGTCCGAAGGGGGTCGCGTTGAGGAATTCCGCCAGCGTGTCCCACTCCGCGCTGGCACGGGCGCCGGCGATGAGCGCGATCACCGCCGTCACGGGCAGGAGGAGGCGGCGGATCAGCGGCTCGATGCTTGCCCGGCCGGGCAGGCCGAGCTGATCCTCGAGCTCCCACAGCACGTCCGGTGGGGCCGTGCGCGCGGCCACCCAGAGATTGGCGAAGAGGAAGATCCACACCGCGAGTCCGACGCCCAGCACGAGCCAGCCCCGCAGGCTGAGCACGGTGGTGAACACCTGGGTGTAGCCGGTCTCTTGGAACCAGAGCCAGTCGGTGTAGAGAGGAACGGCCTGACCCACGATCCCCAGGGCGAGGAACGCGAGCAGGAACCAGACTGCGGGCCGCGGGCGTCGCCCGTTCGCCACCTAGTCCCTCAGAGCGCGGCGGTGACGCCGTCGATCAGATGCCAGCGTCGTCCCGGAGATCTTTCACCCGGTCGGTCCGCTCCCAGGTGAACTCGGGCTCCGTGCGCCCGAAGTGCCCGAAGGCGGCAGTCTGCTTGTAGATGGGCCGGCGGAGGTTCAGGTACTTGATGATGCCGGCGGGCGTGAAGTCGAAGTGACGCCGCACCATCTGCTCGAGCTTGCTGGTGGGCACCTTCCCGGTGCCGAACGTCTCCACCATGATGGACACCGGCTCGGCCACGCCGATCGCGTACGCCACCTGCACCTGCGCCCGCTCGGCGAGGCCGGCGGCCACGATGTTCTTGGCCACGTGACGGGCCATGTAGCACGCGGAGCGGTCGACCTTCGTCGGATCCTTGCCGGAGAACGCGCCGCCGCCGTGCGGGCACGATCCGCCGTAGGTGTCGACGATGATCTTCCGGCCGGTGAGGCCCGTATCGCCCATGGGTCCGCCGGTCACGAAGCGGCCGGTGGGATTGATGTGGTAGACCGCCTTCCGATCGAGCAGGTTCGCCGGAATGGTGGGCTTGATCACCTTCTCGACGATGTCCTCGCGAATGCGCTCGAGGCTGGCGTCGGGGCCGTGCTGGGTGGAGATGACCACGGTCTCGACCGCCACCGGCTTGCCATCGGCGTAGCGCACGGACACCTGGCTCTTCCCGTCCGGCCGGAGATAGCCGAGCTCGCCGCGCCGGCGCACCTGCGAGAGGCACTGCACGAGGCGGTGCGACAGCATGATGGGCAGCGGCATCAGCTCGGGCGTCTCCGTGCAGGCATAACCGAACATCAGGCCCTGGTCGCCGGCGCCCAGATTGTCCACACCCATGGCGATGTCGCCCGACTGCTCGTCGATGGCGGTGATCACCCCGCACGTCTCGAAGTCGAAGCCGAACTTGGCGCGCGTGTAGCCGACCTCGCGGATGGTCTCGCGGGCGACCTTGGGGATGTCCACGTAGCAGGACGTGGTGATCTCGCCCGCCACCACGACCAAGCCGGTCGTGAGCAGGGTCTCGCAGGCCACCCGCCCGGTGGGATCCTGGGCCAGGATCGCGTCCAGCACCGCGTCGGAGATCTGGTCGGCGATCTTGTCGGGATGGCCTTCCGTGACCGACTCGGATGTGAACAGGTACTCCTCACGCGCCATCATGGTCCTCCGTTACGTTGATCCTGCAATCGCTGCACACGTTGGGAACGATTTCGGTCGTGCTTACGGCACGTTAGCACACCCCCCGAGAGGTCTCAAGCGAAAACCCGGATCGCGAGCGCGAGCGCGTGCTCGGTCGTCTCGCCGGGTGCCAGCCGCAGCGGCCAGCCCCACACGATCGATGACCCTTGATAGATACGCTCGAGTCCGGCCTCGGACAGCGACACGGTCTCGACCGGCGCCCAGGCGAGTTCCGCAGGCGCGGACGACGTCAGCGCCGCCTCCGCCCCGAACCACTCGTCGACCAGGGTCAGCTCCCGCTCGCCGGCGCGCGCGCCGCGCCCGCCGAGCGAGGGCTGGCCCGGCAGACGGTAATAGCGCCCGGTGGCGTCTCCGGCGGTCAGCGCGAGATTCCACTGCACCGCCCAGCGCGCGTCGAGCGCCTCCCCTCCGCGCCACGTGAGGCGGTACGCGACGCTGATCCGTGCGCCTTCCGGGTCGAGGCGCACGCGCTTCTCGACGGCGAGCGGCATCACCTCTCCGCCCTCCGCGGTGAGGACCACCGTGAGGCCCCCCGGCTCCTCGCGCACCGCATGCGCCATCGGCCGCCCGCCGAAGGCGAGGCGCGCGGCGCTCCAGGGATCGAGGGCGTCCAGCGAGGCGCCGCGATCGAGCACCCCCTCGCGCAGCGAGGCTCGGCGGAGGGTGTCATACCCGAGCAGCCGATCGAGCCCCGCCTCCTTGGCCGCCAGGCCCTCGTGAATGCTGCGCACCTGCCCCTCGGGGGGCGTCGAGTCGGTCACCTGCGGCAAGCGGGCGTGATAGGCCTCGCGCCGCCGCGTGAGCACGTCGGCGAGATCCAGCGCGCGGGGGCGAAATGCCACTTCGGTGAGGGCGCCACCGTCGTGCGGGCACACCGTGATCCCGAGCGCGCGGCTGCGCAGGCGCAGCTCGGGCCGCCCGGCCGCGTTGTCCACGCCCTCCTCCCACTCCAGCGCGGGCGCGGCCATCGCATCGGCCAGGCGGCGCTCGCTCTCGATCAGCGCCGAGCGCACGGCGCGGCGGAGGTGCGGGAGATAGCAGCCGCCGAACACGCCGTGCCAGTACGCGTCGTTGGCCTGCCCACGCCAGAGCCGGTCGCGCGCCTCGATCAGCGCGGGATCGCCCGGGCGCGCGGCCAGCGCCGTCTCGAGCCGACGCGAGAGCCGGAGCATGCGCCAGTACGCGTCGCCGACCTCGGCGTACTTGACCAGGAAGCCGCGCCAGGGACCGCCGCGCAGGAGTCCGGCCAGTCGGGAGCCGTCGGGCACCGTGCGGAGGCGCTCGCGCGCCTGCTCGACCTCGGTCGCCGCCGCCGCGGGAAGCGCCCACTCTCCCATCTCGCTGTAGGAAGCGGTGGGCAGGTACACGCGACCTCGCGGCGGCAGCGTGTCGAGCACGTCCGAGAACGTGGAGAGCTCGAGCCAGGGAAGGGCGCGGAGCGTCTCGAGGAAGCGCCGCAGCCACCCTTCCGCATAGACGAGCTTGTTCGTGCCCGGCCACACCCCGAACTTCTCGCCGTCGTCCATGAGCGTGATGCTTCCGGCCGTCCGGCGCGCCTCGAGATGCGCCACCGTCTCCGCGGGCTCCGCGAAGGGCACGAGGTAGCGCAGCCGCTCGCTGATGGGGAACACCGCGATGGCGGTCCCCTGCTCTTCAGTGAGGTAGTAGCCGCCCAGAGTCTCGGGATCCAGGCCGGCGAGGTCGAAGTGATGATCGTCGACCACCACGTATTCGATCCCGGCCGCGCGGAGGGCGCGTGGCAGATGCGCCTCCCACACGCGCTCAGCGAGCCAGAGCCCGCGCGGCCTCACGCCGAAGCTCGCGTGGAGGAACTCGCTGAGCTGCTGCACCTGCCCCACCTTGTCGACGTCGGGCAGCATGGACAGGATGGGCTCGTAGAAGCCCCCGCCGAGGAGTTCGATCTGCCCGCGCGAGGCCAGCTCGCCCAGCCGGTCGAAGGTCGGCGCGGCGTGCTCGCGCAGCCACGCGAGCAGGCTCCCCGAGCAGTGCACGCTCACTCGGACGTCGGGCTCGTCGTGGAGCGCCTCGAAGAAGGGATGGTAGGCGGTGGCGACGGCCTCGGCGATGACGCCGTCGAAGTTGCCCGCCGGCTGATGATTGTGGACGCCGAAGATGAAGCGCAGCTCGGCGCGGCGGGGAGCGGGAGCGGCGGTCACTCCCGGCCCAGGTCTCGATGGCGGACGAGCGGCGCCCCTCCCTGCCCGTCGAGGAAGGCGCGGAGGGCCTCGACGAACGCGACGGAGCGATGCTTGCCGCCGGTGCAGCCGAGCGCGATGGTCAGGTACGCCTTGCCCTCGCGCTGATACAGCGGCAGGAGGAAGCCAATGAGGTCCTCGAGCCGGGCGAGCAGTTCCTTGCTCTCCGCGTGCGCGAACACGAACTCGGACACCTCGCGGTCGCGCCCGTCGTGGGCCCGCAGCGCTTCGACAAAGTGCGGGTTGGGCAGGAAGCGGAGGTCGAACACGAGGTCGGCGTCGTAGGGGATGCCATGCTTGAAGCCGAAAGAGACCAGCGACACCGTGAGGCGCTCCCGCTGCCGCGGCATCGAGTACATCGCGACGAGGCGGTCCTTGAGCTGGTGCACGGTCAGCGAGGACGTGTCGAGGATCTGGTCGGCCGCCTCGCGCAGGTGCGCGAGCGCCTTCCGCTCCGCGCGGATCCCATCGACGACGTTGCCCTCGCCGGCGAGCGGGTGGCGGCGGCGGCTCTCGTGATAGCGCCGCACGAGGATCTCGTCGGACGCCTCCAGGAACAAGACTTCCGGTGAGTGCCCGGTGGCGCGGAGCCCGCCGAGGATCTCCAGGAGGTGCTCGAGATACTCCCCCTCGCGCACGTCCACCCCGAGCGCGATATTGCGGATGTCCCGGCTGGACTGGGCACAGAGCTCCGCGAACGTCGGGATCAAGGTGGTGGGGAGATTGTCCACGCAGAAATAGCCGAGATCCTCGAAGCACTTGATCGCGAAGCTCTTCCCCGCGCCGGACAGCCCGGTGATGATGACGAAGCGAATCGAGGCGGCGGGACTGACCGCGGGTGGGCTCATGCCACCGGCTCGACGAGGCCGTAGCCGCCGCCGCGGCGACGGTACAGGATGTTCATGGTGTCGGTCCGCGCGTTGGTGAAGACGAAGAAGGGCTCGTGGCCCAGGCCGATCTGCTCCACCGCCTCCTCCACCGACATCGGCTTGATGGGGACCTGCCGCGCCTCGAGGACGGGGGCCCCCGCAGCGTCGGTGTCCGCGCGCATGCCCTGGAGCGCCTTGCGCGCGGCCGGCTTGTGGCCGCGGATTCGGTCCTTCAGCTGCCGGACCTGACGCGTCAGCGCGGCGAGCGCCGCGTCGACCGCGGCGGCGAGATCGAGGGCGGTCTCCTCGCTGCGGAACGTGTGGTGCTTGGCGAGCAGCGTGATGGCGGCGGTGCGCCGGTTCCGTTCGCGCGTCAGCATCACCCGGGCCTCGATCGGCTTGGGTACGCGGCCGGCCGCCTTCGCCACCCGCTCCTGGAGGCTGGCGCGGTAAATCGCGGAGATCGTCAGCCCGCGCGCACTGATGAGGACCTGCATGGCGGACGAATCAACGCTTCTTGGGCGCCATCCGACGCTGGTGCGAGGGAAGGATCCCCAGCTCCTCGCGGTACTTCGCCACCGTCCGGCGCGCGATGGTGAGCCCCTTGGCGTGCAGGGTCTTGGCGATGTCCTGATCCGAGTAAGGCTTGCCCGGATCCTCCGCGGCGACGAGGTCCTGGATGGTCTTCTTGACGGAGACCGAGGACACGACATCGCCGTTGGTGGACGCGATGCCGCTGTGGAAGAACCACTTGAGCTCGTAGAGCCCCTGCGGGGTCTGGATGTACTTGTTGGTGGTGACGCGGCTGATCGTCGACTCGTGCATGCCGATGTCCTCGCCGACGTCCCGGAGGGCGAGGGGCTTGAGGTACGGCAGGCCGCGGTCGAAGAACTCGCGCTGGAACTTCACCAGGCTCGTGGCCACCTTCCGGAGCGTGCGCTGCCGCTGCTCCACGCTCTTGATCAGCCAGAGGGCCGAGCGGAGCTTCTGCTCGACGAACTGCTTGTCCTCCCCCGCCGAGCCGCGCAGGAGCGAGCGGTAGAGGGAATTCACCCGCAGGCGCGGGATGCCCTCCTCGTTCAGCACCACGACGTAGTCGTCCCCGATCTTCTGCAGCGTGACGTCGGGCGCGATGTAGCGGGAGTCCACCACGAGGAAGCGCCGGCCCGGCTTGGGCTCGAGCCCTCGGATCTCCTCCACCGACTCCATGATGCGGTCCAGGGGCAGCTTGAGGGCACGCGCGATCTCCGCGTAGCGCCGCCGCTCGAGATCCTCCATGTGCTTCTCGACGATCTCCACCGACACCGGGTCCGGCTCGGCGTCCGCCCGCAGCTGCAGCAGGAGGCACTCCTGGATGGTCCGCGCCGCCACGCCGGAGGGGTCGAAGCCCTGGACGAGGATCAGGACCTTGTCGACCTCGTCGACCGGCCGCCCGAGCTGCTCCGCGATCTCCGCCGTCTCCGCGCGGAGATAGCCGTCTTCGTCGAGGTTCCCGATGATCGACTCGCCGATCGCGATGATGATGGGGTCGTCCGTGGCCATGCGGAGCTGCTCGACGAGATGATCGGTGAGCGAAGTCTCCGTGCGCCCCAGGTTCTCGAACGGCAGGTCGTCGCGCTCCTCGGTGGAGACCGGCGTCCGCTCCTCGGGCCCGTCGTCGAACATCGCTTGGTTGATGTCGAACGGAAGATCGTCCGACCGTTCGCCGTCCACCGTGCTCTCCGTCTTGGCGGGCGCCTCGCTGGGCGGCGGGACGATGTCCGGCGTCTCCGGTCCCTGCTCCGCCTCGGGAGTCGGTTCCTGGGTGTCGGTCTGCACCTCCTCGAGGAGCGGATTTTCCTTCAGCTCCTGCTCGACCACCTCCTTGAGCTCGAGGGTCGACAGCTGCAGGAGCTGGATCGCCTGCTGGAGCAGCGGGGTCATGACCACCCGCTGGCTAAGACGCTGGACCAATCGCATGGGTCAGTGGCTCCGGACCGGCCTCAGAGCGAGAACTTCTCGCCCAGATAGATCTCGCGCGCCCGCGGGTTGCCGGCAAGCTCGTGCGCGGTGCCGGCGGCGAGGATCTGGCCGTGGTAAAGGATGTAGGCGCGGTCGGTGATGGCGAGGGTCTCGCGCACGTTGTGATCGGTGATGAGGACGCCGATGCCCCGCTCGCGGAGCCGGCCGATGATCTCCTGGATGTCCCCGATGGCGATGGGATCGATGCCGGTGAAGGGCTCGTCGAGAAGGAGATAGCGCGGGTTCGTCACGAGGGCCCGCGTGATCTCGAGCCGGCGCCGCTCACCGCCCGACAGCGTGAACGCCTTGTGGCGGGCCAGCGGGGTGAGGTCGAGCTCGGCGAGGAGCACGCGCAGCCGCGCCATCCGCTCCTCCTCGGTGAGGTCCATGGTCTCGAGGATCGCGAGGAGATTCTCCTCCACCGTGAGCTTGCGGAACACCGACGACTCCTGCGGGAGGTAGCCCATGCCCCGCCGGCAGCGCTGGTACATGGGCAGGTCGGTGATGTCCTCGCCCTCGAGGAAGATGCGCCCGCCCTCCGCGCGCAGGAGCCCCACGATCATGTAGAACGAAGTCGTCTTGCCTGCGCCGTTGGGGCCGAGGAGCCCCACGATCTCCCCGCGCTGGATGTCGACGCTCACGCGGTCGACGACGACGCGGTTGCGGAAGCGCTTCATGAGACCCTGGGCGACGAGGCCTTCCATGGCTAGGACTGCTTGCAGGCGGCGCCCGGCGCCGGACGGGCCGCCAGCGCGGCGCCCCCACCCTCGCGCTTGGGATAGAAGACGCCCTTCACGCGGCCCTGGGGGCCGCTTTCCACCACGCTGCGATCCTCGGCGAGGTAGATCGTGATCCGATCGCCGGTCACCACGTTCTCGTCCTCCCACACGCGCGCGTCCCCGATCAGCACCATGCGCTGCTCGGCGTCGTAGTACTCCGCCCGCCGGGCCGTTCCCGTGCGGCAGTCGCGCGTGATGATCTTCACCGAGCCGGTGGAGACCGTGCGCAGCACACGGTTGCTCGCGGAGTCGAGGTACACCTCCATGCGGTCGGCGTACTGGGTCGAGCCGTTGTGCTGCGCGATGACGTTGCCGGTGAAGATCACGAGCCCCTGCTTCTGGTCAGATTCGAGCTTGTCGGCGTCGACGTTCACTGGCTGGTCCGGATCGGCGCCCCGGGGCGTCTTTCCACCCGCGGTATCCGCCGCACTCGAGGGGGCCGGGGCCGCCTTGGCGGCGGGCGCGCTCGACTTGGCGGGATCGGCGGGAGCCGGCGCGGGGCGGCGGCTCTGCGCGTCGACGGCCCCGACGGTCGCGATCACCAGCGAGAGTCCCAGCGCGGCAAGGACGAGCCGACGCGTCATCGCGCCACCGGCAGCGGCGTCGCGACGCCGGGGCGTGACGACCCGGGCGCCGCCGCGTCCGGACCGCCGAACGTCGCCTGGATGCGGCCCAGGATCTGCGTGTTCCGCTCGCCCACGCGCGCATCGAGCCCCTGCCCCTTCACGACCGCTCCGTTCTGGTAAATGGTGACCGGTCTGTCCGTCCAGGCGCGCTGGGCGTCGGCGTCCCACCGCAGGAGCGTGGTCTCGAGCCGCATGCCCTCGCTCGAGATCAGGATCACGTGGCCCCTGAGCTCGACGTCTTTGCTGGCCTGGACCATTTCGCCCTCGTCTCCCGTCACCGTCCAGCTCCGGTCCGGCTCCTGGATCTCGATGCGAACTTTCCTCAGAATCGTCTTGCCGGCTTGCTCGAAGCTCTCGGCCTGATCAGCCTGGAGTTGCCAGCGCACGCCGTCCTTCATCTCTTCCTGCAAACTGACTTCCTTGATCCGGTAGTCCGCCTTCGTGTCGACCGGCTCCGCCGGCAAAGACTGAGCGCCCCGACCACGCAGCACCAGCACCCCCACGACGACCACGACGAAGAGGGTCACGCTCACGAAGATGATTCGAGAGATCCGCTGGGTATGCAATTTCAGTACCACGCTAACACACGTGGAAGAGTCGAGGCAATATTCTTCCTCGATGACCTATCTGGCCTACCGTGACGCGGAGATAGGGGGCGGCCAAGCCTTGCGGGCGCCCAGCAGCATCTCCACCGCCTCACGAACGGCGCCTCGTCCGCCAGGATACCGCGATGTCCAGTGGGCGACACTGCGGACCTCCCGAGCGGCGTCGGAGGGCGCCAGGGCCAGCCCCACGTCGCGCAGCAGCGGCACGTCGGGGAGGTCGTCGCCCATGGCGGCCACCTGCGCGCGGGTCGCGCCGAGCCGGGCGAGAAGACCGACGAGACACGCGCGCTTGTCGTCGACGCCCTGATGCACCTCCTCCACCCCAAGCTCGGCCATCCGCCGCGTCACCGCCGCGGACGCTCGGCCCGAGATCACCGCGACGGTGAGACCCGCGCGCCGCGCCGCCACCAGCGCGTAGCCGTCGCGCACGTGGAAGCGCTTGACCTCCTCGCCGGTGGGCCCGTACAGGAGCCGTCCGTCCGTCAGCACGCCGTCCACGTCGAGCACGAGCACCGTCACCTTCCTGGCGCGCGCGGCGAGAGCCCGCGTCACGCGATCTTCGAGGACAGGATGTCGTGGAGATGGATGAAGGCGGCGGGCCGCCCCGCATCGTCGGTGATCACGAGGCTCGTGATCTGATGCGCCTCCATCATCGCGAGCGCGGCGGCGGCGAGCGCGTCCGCCTCGATGCGCTTGGGGCGGCGCGACATGCAATCCCCTGCCCGCCGGTCCAGCAAGGGGCCGCCCGCCAGCTGCAGGCGCCGGAGATCGCCGTCGGTGATGATCCCGACCAGGCGTCCGGCCGCGTCGACCACCGTGGTCATGCCTCGCCGCTTGGCGGTCATCTCCTCGAGCGCCTGCTTCATCGTGGCGCTCTCCGGCACCACCGGAACCGCCGCGCCCGCGTGCATGAGGTCGCGCACCTTGACGAGCGCGCGCCACCCCAGCGTGCCCGCGGGGTGCAGGGCCGCGTAGTCCTCCGCGCGAAGCCCACGCAGCTCGAGGAGGGCCATCGCGAGCGCGTCCCCCATGGCCAGGGCGGCAGTGGTGCTGGAGGTCGGCGCGAGATTCATGGGGCAGGCCTCCTCGCGGACGCCCACGTCCACGACCACGTCGGCCTGACGCGCGAGGCTCGAGGCCACGTTGCCCGTGAGGAGCACCACCGGCACGCTCAGCCGCTTGATGGCGGGCAGGACGGCGAGCAGCTCGTCGGTCTCGCCGGAATTGGAGAACACCATCGCGACGTCCCCCTGCGCGACCATGCCCACGTCGCCGTGCACACCTTCCGCCGGATGCAGGAAGTAGGCGGGTGTGCCCGTGCTCGCCATCGTCGCGGCGACCTTGCGCGCCACGTGGCTCGACTTGCCCATGCCGGTGACGATCACGCGCCCGCGGCAGCGGTAGAGGAGGTCCACCGCCGCGATGAAGTGGTCGTCGAGACGCGCCGCGAGGGCCTGGATGCTCTCGGCCTCCAGGCGCAGCACGCGCTCCGCGAGGGCGAGGAGGCGCGCGCGATCCATCACGGAGCCCCGCCGCGGCCGCCGAGCCCGGCGCTGATCGCCTGGATCTCGCCCAGGAGGCGCGGGAGATCGTCGAGCCGCAGCATGTTCGGCCCATCCGAGAGCGGGCGCCCATCGGGCAGCGTGCGGTCGGGGTCCTCGTGCATCTCCATGAAGAGCGCGTCCACCCCCACTGCCACCGCGGCGCGCGCAAGGAGCGGCACGTACTGCCGCTCGCCGCCCGAGCGATTGCCGAGCCCGCCGGGAAGCTGCACGGAATGGGTCGCGTCGAACACCACCGGATAGCCCAGCTCGCGCATGATGGCGAGGCCGCGGTAGTCCACGACGAGGTTGTTGTAGCCGAAGCTGGTGCCCCGCTCGGTGAGGGTGATGCCCGTGTTCCCGGTGGAGAGAATTTTCTCGACCGCGTTGCCCATGTCGCGGGGCGCGACGAACTGGCCCTTCTTCACGTTGACCGGCTTGCCGGTGCGCCCGCACGCGAGAAGGAGGTCCGTCTGGCGGCAGAGAAAGGCCGGCACCTGCAGCACGTCCAGCACCTCCGCGGCGGGCCCGACCTCGGCCACGTCGTGCACGTCGGACAGGATGGGCAGCCCGGTGGCCTCCTTCACCCGGCGGAGGATGCGCAGGCCCTCCTTGAGGCCGGGCCCGCGGTAGGAATTGATCGAAGAGCGATTGGCCTTGTCATAGGACGACTTGTAGATGAACGGCAGGCCGGCGACCGTGGTGATGGCCTTGAGGCGCTGCGCCACCATGACCGCGTGCTCCTCGTTCTCGATGGCGCATGGGCCCCCGATGAGGACGAGGGGGGCGCCGCCACCGATCGTGATGCCGCCGACCCGCACGGAGTGCGGCATGATCGTGCGGCTAGCCCTTCCCCTGATGATCCAGGGCGGCCCGGATGAACGCGGCGAACAGCGGATGGGGATCCCAGGGCCGCGAGCGGAACTCGGGGTGGAACTGCCCCGCCACGAACCACGGATGCTCGGGCAGCTCGACGACCTCGACGAGCCCCTTGGCCGGCCAGACGCCCGAGATGCGTAAGCCGTTCTTCTCGAGCTGCTGGAGGTAGTCGTTGTTGACCTCGTAGCGGTGCCGGTGGCGCTCCTGGATGGCGCCGGCGCCGAACACCCGCGAGGCCACGCTGCCCTCGGCGAGTGTGATCGGGTACAGTCCCAGGCGCATCGTGCCGCCCTTGTCGGTGATCCCGCGCTGCTCGGGCAGGAGATCGATGATGTTGTGGGCGGGGCGGGGATCGAATTCGGTGGAGTTGGCGCCCGCGAGCCCGCACACGTGTCGCGCGTACTCGATCACCGCGCACTGCATGCCCAGGCAGATGCCGAAGTACGGCACCCGCTCCTCCCGCGCGTAGCGGATGGCCTGGATCTTCCCCTCGATGCCGCGGTCGCCGAATCCCCCCGGCACGAGAATGCCGTCGAGCCCGGCCACATGGCCGACCACCCCCTCGCGCTCGAGGCGCTCGGCGTCCAGCCACACCACCTCGACCGCCGCTTCGTGGGCGATGCCGCCGTGCGTGAGCGCCTCGTAGAGGCTCTTGTAGGAGTCCTTCACCTCGATGTACTTGCCCACCACGCCGATGCGCACGTGATGCCGCGGCGACTTGATGCGCCGGACGATCTCCTCCCAGCGGGCGAGGTCCGACGCGCGCTGGGGCAAACCGAGGAGCCGCAGCACGCTCTCGTCCAGCCCTTGCTCGTGGAAGGCCAGCGGCACCTCGTAGATCGTGTCCACGTCGCGCGCCGCCACCACCGCCTCCTCCTCCACGTCGCAGAAGAGCGCGATCTTGGACTTGATCGACGGGGTCAGCGGATGCTCCTTGTCGGTGCGGCACAGGAGAACATCGGGCTGTATACCGATCGCGCGCAGCTCCTTCACCGAGTGCTGGGTGGCCTTGGTCTTGAGCTCGGACGCCGCCTGGATGAACGGCACCAGGGTCAGGTGCACGTAAATCACGTGCTCCTTGCCCACGTCCTTCTTGAACTGACGGATCGCCTCGAGGAAGGGCAGGCCCTCGATGTCACCCACTGTGCCGCCCACCTCGACGATCACCACGTCGACACCCGCGGAGACCTTCCGGATCGACGCCTTGATCTGGTCGGTGATGTGCGGGATCACCTGAACGGTCCGCCCGAGGTAGTCGCCCCGCCGCTCGCGCTCGATCACGGTGCCGTAGATCTTGCCCGTCGTCATGTTGTTGTCGCGCGTCATGCGTGCCGAGGTGAAGCGCTCGTAGTGCCCGAGGTCGAGGTCGGTCTCGCCGCCGTCGTCGGTGACGAAGACCTCGCCGTGCTGATAGGGACTCATGGTCCCGGCGTCCACGTTGATGTACGGGTCGAGCTTGAGCAGCGTCACCCGGAAGCCTCGGGCCTCCAGCAGCGAGCCGATGGATGCCGCCGCCAGACCCTTGCCGAGGGACGAGATCACCCCTCCCGTCACGAACACGAATTTCGGCGTCACGCGGACTCTCCTTTCCGATGTCGGGCACGTTCGCGCTGCAGGTAGCGCGCCTCCTCGGCCGCCGTCCCGCCGTCAAGGCGGAGATCGCGGAGGGCTTCGAGCATCTTGCCGAGGGCGGGCCCTCGGGGGATACCCGCGGCGATCAGGCTCATCGCGTCGAGGCTCGGCTTGACGTGCCGGCCCTCGCGGAGGAACCACTGCAGTCGCCGCCGGGCCGCGGGTGTGGCGACGAGCCACGCGGCCAGCACCGTCTGCGCGTGGCCCCCGCGGGCGGCGGCCGCCACGGCGCTCGCGGGCAGTCCCGGCGTCGTGAGGCGGGCGGCCAGGCGGGGGCCGCGCGCCAGTGCCTCGGCGAGGCGCGTCCCGCGCCCCCCGCCCCAGCCGAGCCGCGTCAGCGCGCGGCGCCCGACGCCGGGCGGCTGATCCACGAGGACGGCGAGCACCACGACCTCGAGCGCGTCGTCCGCGGACGCGCCCTCGCCGAGCCAGGTGAGCAGCCGGCGCGCGGCCCGCAGGCGCTCGCGGAGGGGCGCACCGCCTCGCACGCCACGGTCCCAGAGCCGGAATGCGCCCCAGTCGAGCAGCAGGGCCAGGGCGCGCCACCCCGCAGGCTCGCGCAGCGCCAGGGCGACCTCGGCGAGGAGGCGCGTGCCCGATAGGGCCGGATACGCGCGCCCGTCGAGCGCCAGCCGCAGCGCGCGCCGGCCCCGCGCGTCGAGGGTGAAGCCCAGGCGCGCCACGTAGCGCGCGGCGCGAAAGATGCGCGTGGGATCCTCCACGAAGGACAGCGGCTGGAGGGGAGCCAGGCGGCGCCGGTCGAGGTCCCGCTGACCGCCCACCACGTCGACGAGGCGGCCGAACGCCCCGGGCGTGAGGGCCACCGCCATGGCGTTGATGGTGAAGTCTCGGCGCAGGAGATCGTCCGCAAGGGGCGCGCCCTCGATGCTCGGGAGGGCACCAGGCGCCGTGTAGCGCTCGCGCCGGGCCGTCGCGACATCCACCCGCGGCAGGGCCGCGCCGTCCACGGTGCGCCCGTTCTCCACCGAGGCGGTACCGAAGGCGCGATGGATGGTCACCTGCCCGCGCACCTCGTCGGCGAGGCGCCTCGCGAACGCGGGCCCATCGCCCTCGACGACGAGGTCGACGTCCAGCGGGCCCGCGTCGCGCAGCAGATCGCGCACGAGGCCGCCCGCCGCCCACACCGCCATACCCATGGCCTCACCGAGCTTGCCGGCCAGTCGCAGCAGCCAGGCGATCGTCTCACGCGCGGGATCGCCGGGCTGCTCGAGCCGCGGCGCCACCGACAGCGCGGGCCGCGCCCAGCCGGGGGCGCGCCCGTCGATCACCCCCACGATGCGGCCGCGCTCGCGCACGAGCGCCAGCGGAACGCCGTCCCGCACGAGGCGGCGCACGGCGATCTCCGACGTGTCCGCGGCGACCACCGGCAGGTCCTGCCAGGCGAGCGCGGCCGCGTCGACGCCGCCCAGCCCCCAGCGCGCCGCGCGCGCCAGCTCCGCCTGGCGCACCGCCGCGCGCGGGCCGACCAATAGCACGGTGGCGCCGGCGCGCTCCAGCGCGGCCAGCCCCGCGGCGACGCGCGTCCCCCGCCGGACGGCGAGCACACGCCGATCCATGAGCCCCGCCGCGTGGGGATCAGCCTGCGGATACGCGTGCCCGGCACGGGCCACGGGTCGCTAGCTCCGGACGCGCGCGGCGGCGCGCGCGCGTGGGTGAAATTTCCGGTACATGTCGCGCACGACGGTCGACGGCAGGTGCGTGTAGATCTGCGTCGTCGAGATGTCGGCGTGGCCGAGCATCGCCTGCACGCTGCGCAGGTCGGCGCCGCGCTCGAGGAGATGGCTGGCGAAGGAGTGCCGTAGCGTGTGGGGGGACACGCCCGAGCGTAGTCCGGCGCGCCGCACACAGCGCTTGAGGATGCCCCAGAGGCCCTGGCGGGAGAGGGCCCGGCCGCGCGGATTGAGGAAGAGGTTCCCGGGGTCGAGGCCGTGGCCGGCAACCCGGCGCCCGCCATCCAGGTAGCGGCGCACCCAGTGCAGGGCCTGAGCGCCCACCGGCACGAGGCGCTGGCGGCTCCCCTTCCCTGTGCAGACCACATAGCCCGCGGCCATGTTGAGGTCCTCTACCCGCAGGGCGATGACCTCCGACGCGCGCATGCCGGAGGCGTACATCAGCTCGAGCAGAGCCCGGTCGCGCAGGCCGTCGGCGCAAGAGGTATCCGGAGCCTCGATGAGGGCCGCAACGTCCTCGATCGACAGGGTGCGCGGCAGCCGCCGCGGCGGGCGCGGGCTCTCGACCTGCTCGGTGGGATCGCGCCGCACCGCACCCTCGCGGAGCAGGTGCCGGTAGAGTCCGCGGAGCGCAGAGAGCCGCCGGGCCACGCTGCGGGCACCCAGGCCGCGGCGGCGCAGCGTGAGCAGATAGTCGCTCACGTCGCGCGCGGTGAGCGCGTGCAACGCGCGGCGCGGGCGCTCGAGGTAGCGGCCGAAGTCGGCGAGATCGCGCCGGTATGCGAGCAGGGTGTTGCGAGAGGCCCCCCGCTCCGTCTGGAGGGCCTGGAGATACTCGACTACCGCATCCATCTACGGCTTCCGGAGGGGGTACCGCGGGCGACCGAGGGAGGCGCGACAACCGGACCTGCCTACTACGAACTGCCGGAGCATAGCGAACTCTATCACCGCGAGCGGGGGCCGAGCAAGCCCTCGCTGTGCATCAGCGGCGCCGGCGCAGCATGCCGAGCAGCGTGGTGAGCTCCGGTGCACGGAGCAGCGCGGCTGCGACCGCGAAGGCCAGCGCGCCACCGATGATTGCGGCGACGGTGAGCATGACGGCGTGGACGGTGCCGTCCCACACGGGCGCGAGGGCTCGCGCGACCAGCCAGAGCGGCGCCGTGGCGAGGGCGGTCCGGCCCACCGCACGCACGAGCGCCCGCCCGCCGATGGGCCCGAGCCGGCGCCGCAGGGCCCAGAGCAGCGCGAGCAGGTTCACGTACGCCGAGAGCGACGAGGCGAGCGCGAGGCCCGCGTGCGCGAGCGACCACATGAGTCCCAGGGCCAGGCCGACGTTGACCACCACCGACAGGAGTCCCATCAGCACGGGCGTGCGCGTGTCGCCGAGGGCGTAGAACGTCTGGGCGGCGATGCGGGTGGCCGAGAACGCGGGCAGACCTACCGCGTAGGCCGCGAGCGCGATCGTGGTGGCCGCCGCGTCCTCCGCGCCGAACCGGCCGCGCTGGAACAAGAGGCCCACGATGGGCGCGCCCAGGGCCAGGAGACCCGTCGCCGCGGGGATGGCCACGAAGGCCGACAGGCGCAGCGAGAAGCCCAGCGTATCGGTGAGGCCGGCGCGGTCGCCGCGCGCGGCCTGGGCCGCCATGGTGGGGAGCGACGCGGTGGCCAGCGCGATGCCGAACACCCCCAGCGGGAATTCCATGACGCGGTCGGCGTAGTAGAGGTACGAGATGCTTCCACCCGGGAGTAGCGACGCGAGCAAGGTGTTCAGCACCACGGTGACCTGCACCGCGGCCAGCCCGAACGCAGCGGGCAGGAGCCGCCGCGCGATGCGGGCGACCGCGGGGTGCCGCCACTCGCCGGAGGGACGGAGCGGAACGCCCACGCGATGAATCTCGGGGAGCTGCACGAGGAGCTGGCCGAGCCCGCCCACCAGCACGCCCACCGCGAGCGACACGATCGGCGGCTCGAAGCGGCGGGCGAGCAGAAGCACCGCCGCGATCATGCCCACGTTCAGCACGGCGGGGCCGAAGGCGGCGGTGAAGAAGCGGTGGTGGACGTTCAGCACCCCGGTGGCGAGCGCGGCCAGGCCCACGAGGAGCAGATACGGGAACATCATGCGCGTGAGGCTCACCGCCAGCTCGAACAGCGCGGGATCGGCGAGCCACCCGGGCGCCATCACGCTCACGATGGGGCGCGCGAACAGAATGCCGGCCAGCGTCACCGCGCAGAGGGTGAGCGTGGTCGCGCCCGCGACCGCCCGCACCATGGCGAGGAAGGCGGCGCGGCCGCCGGCGGCGAGATACTCGGCGAACACGGGGATCACCGCGGTGGACAGCGCCCCCTCGGCGAGGAGCCTCCGGAGGAGATTCGGCACGCGGAAGGCCACGAAGAAGGCGTCGGTGACGGGACCCGCACCGAACGCGCGCGCCACGACCATGTCGCGCACATAGCCGAGCACCCGGCTGGCGAGGGTCGCCGCGCCGATGCTCCCCACCGCGCTCACCACACCGGCCCGCGCGTCGTGCTGCGCTTCACTCACGGGGACAAACTCCTTGACAGTGTCTGCACCCGACGGTAAGGTCAGGCTTTCCCGCGATCCGCTCAGGCATTTCACGAGAACTCGAGGAGGAGTCAGTGGCCAACACGCGGTCAGCCCGGAAGCGCATCAAGCAGAACGAGAAGCGGCGCCTGCGCAATCGCGCCATCCGCAGCCAGGTTCGCTCCGCCGTGAAGGACGCTCGCGCCGCCGACGGCGCCTCCGCGCGCGACGCCGTGCGCGAGGCGATCCGCACCATCGACAAGGCGGTCAGCCGCGGCATCCTCCACCGCAACACCGCCGCCCGCAGGAAGTCCGCGCTCGCCCGCAAGCTCGCCGCGAAGTAGCCCATCACCGCCGTCCCGCTTCGGCCGCCGCGCCGAGGCGGGCGAGCAGCCCCACCGCGGCATCTCGCAGCAGCTCCCCGCCCCGCTCGCCGTAGAGGCTCGCGCACGCGACGTAGCTGGGGTGGGCGTACGCGTCGGCGTCCAGGAAGTAGCCGAGGTAGTCGTTCGACACGCCGGCCACGAACACATGCTCGAAGCGTCCCATCCGTGCCGCCTTGACCTCGCGCCCCAGGCGCGTCTGCAGCTCGCCGGGCACGCTCACCCACGCGCCGCCGCCGATGCGCACCGCGAGGAGCTCCGCGGTGCGCGGGAGCGCCGCCCCGAGGCCGAGGCGCAGCCAGCCCGGCAGCCAGCGCCCCAGACAGTTGCGCGCGGAGACCGCAGGCGCGGGCAGCGCGGCGCGGCCGGTCGCCAGCTCGAGCGACGCGTCGGACTCCGGCGCGACGCGCTCCCACACCGCGAGCGCCTCGCGGGCCAGCCGCTCGCCGATCTGGGCGGCGCCGCTCCATCCCCGCGCCGTCGGGCTGACGTCGCCGACCGCGCCGTTGACGAACAGGGCGGGGACGCCCAGCCGCTGTTCGATGCGCCTGGACGCCTCCGCCATGAGATCACCCGAGACGAGTAGATTGTCCCGGCCGAGGGCGGTCCCGTGGATGGCGTAGTTCCACACCATTGCGATGGGCCGCCCGTCGGTCGCCACGACCTTGAGCACGCCCAGCTCCGGATCGAGCGGCGCGCGCACGCGGCTTCGCGTGATCCCGGTCACCTCGCCGGCGCCGGTGCCCACGCGGGCGGGCGCGCGACGGGTGTAGGCCTCGCGGGCCGCGCGCTCGAGCGCGTCCAGGATGCGCCCGCGCACCGCGGGCACCGCGCGGTCGACCGCGATGAACGCGAACAGGGCCGACCCGGCGTAGGCGCCGGGTCCCGAGTGGGTGTGCGACGCAGACAGCATGAGGCCGGCCGGATTGACGCCCGCCCGCACGAGGCGGTCGCGAAGCTCGACGACCAGGCTCGGGTCGGCCCCCACGAGATCGACGGCGAGCCAGATCAGGACCGCCCGCCCGTCGTCGAGCAGCAACGCGCGCGCCTTCACGGCGTCGTGCACGCCCTGTGACGGGCGGAACCAGAAGGCGTAGGGATGGCGGTCGAGCACGTCGGGAATCCACGCCCGGCGGGGGAAGCCGCCATAGCCGGCCAGCGGCGTGCCGTCGGGCACCCCGATGTCCACGGAGGCGGCGCCGGCCAGCAGCCGGGGGGCGGGCGCGGCGGCGGCCGGCCCCGCCGCGAGCAGGGCGAGCAGCGCCACCACCCACGCGCCGCGACGGCAGGCCGCCATCAGGCGGCGCACAAATCCGCGATGAGCAGAGCCAGCTCGGGCCGGGGCGCGCCGCCCAGCTTGAGGCGGCGCTCGACTTCCCAGCAGCGCGCGAGGCGTCGCGGCGCCGCGCCGTCGCGGAGCGCGCGGGCGAGCGCCACCACCGCCGCCGCGGCGGGCGGCGGGCGGCGCAGGAGCCGCGCCACCTCGTCCTCGCGCCGCCCCTCGCGCAGCCACTCGCGGGCCTGCCAGACGGAGCGGGCCTCGCGCGCCAGCATCCCGAGCACGGCGAGCGGCTCCTCGCCGGCGGTGAGGAGCGCGCCCAGCACGGTCTGGGCCGCGCCCACGTCGCGCTCGGCCACCGCGCGCGTGAGCTCGAAGATGTGGTGCAGGCGGTGCGCCCCGACCACCGCGCGCACCTCGCGCGGCGTGACGCGGCGGTTGTCCGGCCCGCCCGCGAGCGCGGCCTTGGTCACCTCGCCGGCGAGGGTCGTGAGATCGTCGCCCACCAGCTCCACGAGCAGCGCGGCGGCGTCTTCGCTCAATTCGTAGCCCTGGGCGCCCGCGCGCGTCCGAAGCCAGGTTACGAGGGCCCGCCCCACCGGCCGGGGCAGCTCGACCACCGCCGACGCGGGGACGGCGCGGAGGAGCCAGTGCCCGGCGGCCAGCTCCACTCCGGCCAGGAGCAGGAGCACGGAAGTCGGGTTGGGCGCCGCCACGTACTCGGCGAGCGGCTCCCCCGCCTTGGCGGTGAGCGCCTCCACCCCGCGCGCGATCACGAGCCGGCGTCCCCCGAGGAAGGGTAGCGTCAGCGCGGAGCGCACCAGCGCCTCGGCGCCCGCCTCGCGCGCGTCGACCGCCTCGCGCGACAGGGCCGCGTCGGCAGGATCGGGAAAGAGGGCGCGGGTGACGGCGGCGACCAGGTCTTCGAGGAGGACGGGCTCGGCGCCGTGGACCAAGACCACCGCCGGCGTGCGTCCCGCCTCGGCGGCGCGGAGAAGCCCCGCGTAGTCCACTAGCGGGCGCTCACTAGAAGCGGTCCACCACCAGGTTCACGACCTTCCTGCCGATGTCTTGAGCGGCCTGACGAACGGCTCCCTCCTCGCGGCTGATCGTGGCGGAGACCTCGAAGGGCACGTTGAAGTCCGCGATCTCCTGCAGCCCGTGTTGACGGAACAGCGTTTCGCCCTGCTTGACGTCGCGGAACTCGATGTTGAGGGTGACGCTGAGCCGGTACTGCCGGATGTTGATCCTTCGGTCTACGGAGATGGACTGCACGTCGTAGCCCACCACCTCGCCCTCCAGAATGGAGTCGGCCTGCCCGACGGGGACCACGCGAAGCTTGCCGCTGGTGGTGAAGGCATTCACCACGGCGGCGGTCACCGTGCTCTCGACCGCGGGCTCGTGCGTGCTGTTCTTGAACGTGGGCACCGCGACGGTCCTGATGTGCGACGGGAGATTCCCCTTCGTGCTGTACCCACAGGCGGCGGGAACCGTCAGCGCGGCCAGGAGCACGACGCCGAGAAGGAACCGGCTCAAGCCCGAGTGACCACGTTCACGAGGCGTCCGGGGACCACGACGACCTTCGCGACCTGGCGGCCGTCGAGCCAGGGGCGCACCTTCGCGTCGGCAAGCGCCTTGTCCTGCACGTCACGCTCGGCGGCGGAGACGTCCACGGTGAGGCGGCTGCGCACCTTGCCGTCCACCTGCACGATGATCACGACCTCCTCCCGCTTGAGCGCGGCGGGATCGGCGACGGGCCACGCGCGGCGGAACAGGCTCTCGCGGTGCCCGAGCGCGCTCCACAGCTCCTCGGCGATGTGCGGCGTCACCGGGCCCAGGAGCAGGAGCATGGTTTCCACCGCCTCGCGGAGGAGGCGCTGCCGCTCCGCGCGCCCCATGCTGTCCATGGAGTCACGGTCGAAGTCGTGCAGCGCGTTCACGAGCTCCATCACCGCGCTGATGGCGGTGTTGAAGTGAAAGTCCTTGTCGATGTCCTCGGTCACCCGGGCGATGGTCTCGTGGACGACGCGCCGGAACGCGCGACCGGCGTCGGAGAGCTCACCCGGGGACGCTGCCCCCTCCGCGGCCTGCAGCTCGTCCCGGTGCGCGTGCACGAAGCGCCACACGCGGTTGAGGAAGCGCGAGGCGCCTTCCACCCCGCGGTCGTTCCAGTCGAGATCCTTTTCCGGCGGCGCCGCGAACAGGGAAAACAGGCGCGCGGTGTCGGCGCCGTAGCGGCGGATCAGCTCGTCGGGATCCACCACGTTGCCCTTGGATTTGGACATCTTCGCCCCGTCCTTGATCACCATGCCCTGGGACAGGAGGGCCAGAAACGGCTCGTCCGCGCGCGTCATGCCCATGTCGCGCAGCACCTTGGTGTAGAAGCGCGCGTAGAGGAGGTGGAGCACGGCGTGCTCGATGCCGCCGATGTACTGGTCCACCGGCATCCAGTAGGCGGCGGCGTTGGGCTCGAACATCCCGCTCTCGTAGAGGGGCGAGCAGTAGCGCAGGAAGTACCACGACGATTCCACGAAGGTGTCCATGGTGTCGGTCTCGCGCTTGGCGGGCCCGCCGCATTTCGGACACCGGGCGTTGACGAAGTGGGCGACCTCGGCGAGCGGCGAGCCCCCCTTTCCGCTGATCTGCACGTCCTCCGGCAGCACCACCGGCAGCCGATCCTCGCGCTCCGACACCATGCCGTCGACGGGACAGTAGAGAATGGGGATCGGGGCGCCCCAGTAGCGCTGGCGGCTGATCCCCCAGTCGCGCAGCCGGTAGTTCACCTTGGACTCGCCGAGCTTCTTCTCCACCAGCCAGTCGATGGCGCGGCGCTTGGCCTCCGGCACCGGCAGTCCGTCGAGGAAGCCGGAGTTGATCTTCACGCCGTCGCCCGTGTAGGCTTGCGTCTCCTCCCAGCCCTCCGGGCGCTTCACGGTGGCGATGATGGGCAGGCCGTGCTGCTTGGCGAAGTCCCAGTCGCGCTGATCCTCGCCGGGCACCGCCATGATCGCCCCGGTGCCGTAGCCCATGAGGACGTAGTCGGCGAGGAACAGCGGGATCTCTGCGCCGGTGAACGGGTTGGTCGCCCGCGCGTTGAGGCGGAGGCCGTGCTTGGGCCGGTCGGCGGCCAGCCGCTCGATCTCGGTCTCGCGCGCGACTTCCTTGCGGAACGCGTCGATGCGCGCGCGCTCCGCGGCGTCCAGGACGAGGGCGTCGACGAGCGGGTGCTCGGGCGCGAGCACCGCGTAGGTCATGCCGAAGGCGGTGTCGGGCCGCGTGGTGAAGATCCGGATCGCCTGCCCCGCCTTCCCCGCCACCGGCAGGTCGAACTCGGCGCCCTCGCTCTTGCCGATCCAGTTGCGCTGCATGGTGAGCACGCGCTCGGGCCAGCCGGGCAGGCGGTCACACCACTCGAGCAGCTCCTCGGCGTAGGCGGTGATCTTGAAGAACCACCCCTCGATCTCCTTCGTCGTCACCTCGGAGTCGCAGCGCCAGCAGCGCCCCGCCTCCACCTGCTCGTTGGCGAGGATGGTCTGGCAGGACGGACACCAGTTCACCGACGAGCGCTTCTTGTACGCGAGCCCGCGCTCGAGCATGCGGATGAAGATGAGCTGCTCCCAGCGGTAGTACGCGGGATCGCACGTGGCAAGCTCGCGGTCCCAGTCGTACGAGATCCCCATTCGGCGGAGCTGGCTCCGCATGTTCTTGATGTTCTCGTACGTCCACACCGCGGGGTGCACGCCGTTGTCGATGGCGGCGTTCTCCGCGGGCAGACCGAACGCGTCCCAGCCCATCGGGTGCAGCACGTTGAAGCCGCGCATCCACTTGTAGCGGGCGAGGAGATCGCCGATGGCGTAGACGCGCACGTGCCCCATGTGGATGCGGCCCGAGGGATAGGGAAACATCTCGAGGCAGTAGAACTTGGGACGACCGGGTGTCTCGGTGGCGCGAAACTGCTGCGAGCTCTCCCAGACCTCCTGCCACTTCCCCTCGATCTCGGCAAACGGATAGCGTTCGGGGCGATCGTCGTAGGCCATATTCGGCCTGAGTTTAAGTCCACTTGGCGGGGCGAAGCAAGGAACGGCTCCCCGGGGACCGTGGACGGCGGCTCGGTCCCCGGGGGATGACCCGACGGGACCTATTTCTTCTTCAAGGTGAGGTTGATGACCTTGGCCGCCTCCTCGGCCTTGGCGATGGACTCGGCGTGCTTCCCCGCGTCGTGGAGCTTCTTGGCCTCGGCGGCGAGCTCGTTGGCCTTGGCCGAATTGGCGTCGGTCTTGCCGGCCGTCGCGTCCTGGATCTGCTTGATGAGGAGCGGACACTGGAAGGCTAGGGCCTGGCCGGTCGCGAGAACGAGGACGGCGATCGCGACGACGAACGTCTTCAGCATGGGTCTCACCTCCTTCCCGGACGATCCATAGCGTTAACCCTCCGCCGGCGCCGCCGGTTCCGGAGCCGGCGCGGGCGGGTGGAAATGATCATAGATGCGCTGGGCCAGCTTGGGCGTCACCTTTGGCACGGCGGCGAGCTCGGCCACGGTGGCCGCCCGCACCCCACGCGCGGAGCCCAGCGTCCGCAGCAGCGCGGTGCGCACCCGCGGTCCCACGCCGGGTATCCGGTCGAGCTCCGAGCTGATCGTGCGCCGCGCCCGCACCTTCTTGTGGTACGTGATCGCGAAGCGGTGCGCCTCGTCGCGGATCTTCTGGAGCGCCATGAGGGCGGGCGAGCCCATGTCGAGCACCAGCGGCGTCAACCGCTCCGGCGTGTAGACCTCCTCGGCGCGCTTGGCCAGGGACGCGATGGGCACATAGTCGAGCCCGAGATCCTCCAGCACCTTGATTCCCGCGTTGAGCTGGCCACGGCCCCCGTCGAGGAGGATGAGATCGGGCAGCGGCCCCTCCCCTTCCAGGGCCTTCGAGTAGCGGCGGGTCAGCACCTCCTGCATCGAGGCGAAGTCGTCCGTCCCCGTGACGGTGCGGATCTTGTAGCGCTTGTAGTCGTCCTTCTTCATCTCACCACCCTGCCAGACCACCATCGAGGCCACCGTGTCCGAACCCTGGATCGTGGAGATGTCGAAGCACTCGATGCGGTCGGGCGGGTCGGCGAGCCCGAGCGCCCGTTGCAGCTCCTCGCGCACTGCCTGGTGGCGGTCCGTGCGCGAGAGGAGGTGGCTCTGCAGCGCGAGGGCCGCGTTCTCCTCGGCCATCTCGACGAGCTCGCGGCGGCGGCCCCGCTGTGGGGCGTGGAGCTCCACGCGTCCGCCGCGACGCTGGCGCAGCCACTCGAGGACGAGGGGGGCCTCGGCGATCTCGGTGGACAGGAGCAGCTCGGGCGCCGGCACCACGCTGCGCGCGTAGAACTGGCGCACGAACGCGGAGAGCACGTCCCCGTCGCCCTCGCCGACCAGCCGGTCGAAGAAGAAGGACTCGCGTCCGAGCAGGCGGCCCCTCCGAATGAAGAATAGTTGGATACACGCGTCCGGGCCCTGGCGGACCAATCCGATGATGTCCTGGTCGGTCTCTTCGGTGGAGATGATCTTCTGGCGCTCGCGCACCGTGTTGAGGGCCTGGATGCGGTCGCGCAGCACCGCCGCCTGCTCGAAGCGCGTCTCCGCGGCCGCCGCCTCCATCTGCCGCGTGAGCTCCTTGACGAGGTCGTCGTCCTTCCCCTCGAGGAAGCGCTGCACCTGGGCCACCGTCCGGGCGTAGCCCTCGGCGGTCTCCGCGCCGGTGCACGGCGCGTTGCACCGGTGGATGAAGAACTGGATGCACGGCCGCGGCAGGGTGCCGTCGATCTTGATGCGGCACGTGCGGAGCGGGAAGAGCTGGCGCACGAGGCGAAGCGTCTCGCGCATCGCGGTGGCGGGATAGAACGGCCCGAAGTAGACGTCGCCGTCCTGCTGCACGCGCCTCGCGACCACCAACCTCGGAAACGGCTCGGAGGTGGTCAGCTTGAGGAAGGGGTAGTGCTTGTCGTCGCGCAGGATGATGTTGTAGCGGGGCCGGTGCTTCTTGACGAGGTTCGACTCGAGGATCATCGCCTCGAGCTCGTTAGCGGTCACGATGAGATCGAGGTCGCGGATCTGGGCGACCAGCGCGTCGGTCTTGGGGTCGCGGACCCGCGAGTCCTGGAAGTACGAGCGGACGCGGCTGCGCAGCGAGGCCGCCTTGCCCACGTAGATGATCTGGTTCTTGGCGTCCTTGTAAAGGTAGACGCCGGGGCGGTCGGGAACCTGCTCGAGCTTCTCCTGAAGCGTCACGGCACGTCTATTGTATCCGCTCGCCTCGCCTTCGGCTGCGGCTCGCCACCCTCGCTCCCCTCGGACCCCATCATGTGTCCGCTCGCCTCGCCTTCGGCTGCGGCTCTCCAATCAACTGCCCGCGCGTTACCCGCCGCCTCGCCACAAGGTCACGATGAGGATGGCGAGGCCGAGGAGGGCGGGCACGATGACGCTCCAGCGAAGGGCGCGCTCGACGCGGCGGAGCATGGGGCCGCGCGGGCGCCCGGGGCGCGGGGGATCCAGGAACGTCATCAGCTTCGTGAGGACGAAGAGGCCCAGCGAGAGGACGGCGAAGAAGACGAGGACCCACTTGAAGGCGGCGCCCACGTCAACGGACGCCCAGCTCGACCCGGCGCAGCGCCTTCACCTGATCCCGCAGCTCGGCCGCCCGCTCGAAGTCGAGCCGTCGCGCCGCCTCCTTCATGGCGGTCTCGAGCTCGGCGATGCGCGCGGCCAGCGCCTCGGCGCTCTCGGGTGCCGCCTCGACCGTCTGGGGCACCGGCACCGTGTAGTAGTCGCGCTCGGACACCGTCTCCAGCAGCTCGCGAATCGACTTCCGTACCGTCTCGGGCGTGATCCCGTGTTCGGCGTTGTAGGCGGCCTGGGCGGCGCGCCGCCGCTCCGTCTCCGTGATCGCCTCCTGCATCGACCCCGTGACCCGGTCCGCGTACATCAGCACCTCGCCGTTGACGTGGCGGGCGGCGCGGCCTGCCGTCTGGATCAACGAGGTGGCCGAGCGGAGGTACCCCTCCTTGTCGGCATCGAGGATGCCTACCAAGGAGACCTCGGGCAAGTCCAGCCCTTCGCGCAGGAGGTTGATGCCGATGAGCGCATCGAACTTGCCGAGGCGGAGGTCGCGGATCACCGCCACCCGGTCGAGGGTGTCGATGTCGGAGTGCAGGTAGCGCACGCGGAGCCCGTTCTGCTGGTAGTACTCGGTGAGGTCCTCGGCCATGCGCTTGGTGAGGGTGGTGATCAGCACCCGCTCGTCGCGCTCCGCCCGCGTGCGCACCTCGGCCATGAGATCGTCCACCTGGATCGAGGCAGGCCGAACGATGATGCGGGGATCCATGAGCCCGGTGGGGCGGATGATCTGCTCGGCCACCGCCCCGCCCACGTGGGGCCGCCCGGGCGCCTCCCGTACCCCGCCCGCGCGCTCGAGCTCGTACTCGCCGGGCGTCGCGGACACGTAGAGGACCTGCCCGGTCACCGCCCGGAACTCGTCGAAGGTGAGCGGGCGATTGTCGAAGGCCGAGGGTAGCCGGAAGCCGTACTCGACCAGCGCCTCCTTCCGGGACCGGTCCCCGCCGTACATGCCGCGGATCTGGGGCACCGTGACGTGGGACTCGTCGATGATGACGAGCGCGTCCTTGGGGAGGTAGTTCATCAGCGTCGCCGGGCTCTGGCCCGGCTTGCGGCCCGCGAGGTGGCGCGAGTAGTTCTCGATGCCGTGGCAGTAGCCGATCTCGCGCAGCATCTCCACGTCGAAGAGCGTCCGCTGCTCGAGCCGCTGCGCCTCGAGGAGACGGTTCCGGGCGCGGAAGAAGGTCAGACGCTCGCGCAGCTCCTCGTGCACATTGCCGATGGCGCGCTCGATCTGGTCGGCGGGCGTCACGTAGTGGCTCGCGGGATAGATGCGCGCCGCCGGCACCACCCCGGTGGTGGCGCCCTTCAGCGGATCCAGCGTCACGATGCGGTCCACGCTGTCGCCGAAGAGCTCGATCCGGAGGGCCTCGGACTCCGCGGCGGCGGGGAACACCTCGACGACGTCGCCCCGCACCCGGAAGGTGCCCCGCCGGAAGTCGTAGTCGTTGCGCTCGTACTGGATGGCCACGAGGTCGCGCACCAGCGCGTCCCGGCTCACCACCTGCCCCGTCTCAACGCCCACGTGCATGCCGCGGTACGTCTCGGGCTCGCCGATGCCGTAGATGCACGAGACCGACGCCACGATGACCACGTCCCGCCGCTCGAAGAGCGCGGTGGTGGCGGAATGGCGCATCCGGTCGATCTCGTCGTTGATGAGGGCATCTTTCTCGATGTAGGTGTCCGACTGCGGGATGTAGGCCTCGGGCTGGTAGTAGTCGTAGTAGGACACGAAGTACTCGACGGCCGACTCGGGGAAGAAGGACTTGAACTCGCCGTAGAGCTGGGCGGCGAGCGTCTTGTTCGGCGAGATGACGAGAGCGGGGCGCTGGAGCCGGCTGATCACGTTGGCGAGCGTGAAGGTCTTCCCACTCCCCGTGATGCCTAGGAGCACATTGTGGGAGCCGCCCCCCGTGACGAGCTCGGAGAGCCGGTCGATCGCGCGCGGCTGGTCGCCCGCGGGCGAGTAATCCGACGACAGCGTGAACAACGGCGTCAGAAGCTCGACGGCACCGCGACGAGGTACTTCCGCCAGGAGTCGAGGAAGGACGAAGCGTGGGGGTGCCGGAGAAGGTGGACGGAGAAGAGGAACTGCGGGTGGATGGGCTCCCGGATCAGCCGCAATCGGGCTTCCTCGAGGGTCCGGTTGCCCTTGAAGAGATTGCACCGGAGGCATGCCGCCACCACGTTGGTCCAGGTAGTCTGCCCACCCCGCGACCGCGGCATGATGTGATCCACCGTCAGCTTCTCGCCCCGGCGCGCGCAATACTGGCAGATGTAGCCGTCGCGACGGAGGATGTTCTTCTTGTTGAAGGCCACCCGCTCCAGGAAGGGCTTCCGGATGTAGGCGGCGAGACGAATGACCGCGGGGAGCGGGTAGGCCCGCGAGGGGGACCGCACCACGCGCGGCGAGGCCTCGACGCTCTCGGCCTTGCCGCTCAGGAGAAGGGTGATCGCCCGCTTGGCGTTGGTGAAATGCAGCGGCTCGTAGGTGTAGTTCAGCACCAGTACCGCGAGATCATCCATGTCCCATCGCTAGGATAGAGAACGGGCGGAGGACTGTCAACTCACGGGGCCCGCCGCGGCGGTCGGCGGGGACGCCGGCGCGGCTAGGCGAAGGCGCGCCAGAGGAAGTGCGCGGAGCCGGCGATGAAGACGAAGAGAGCGGCGGCGGCCACCGGGTTGAGGATGGCCAGCCCGACGAGGAAGCAGAGCAGGATGAAGCACGCGCAGTAGAAGCGAAGCTCGCGGCGATCCGCCCAGCCGCCCTTCCCCACGAGCACCATGCTCCGCGCGGCGAGGTACACCGGCGAGTAGAGCAGGAAGAAGGCGAGGAAGAGACCGGACAGGGCGAGCACGCCGCTCATCGCGCCGACGAGGCCCCAGACGGCCCACGGCCAGATGGCCTGCTCATTGCCCTCCGCGAGGGACTGCGGGATGGCCTGGGGGCGGAAGTAGACGTAGAGGAGCCCGATCGTGTAGAGCGGGAGGACGATCTCCAGCCAGCGGCGATAGCGGGTCCCCAGCAGTCCCTCCATGCCCACCATTGAAGGCACGGGACGTGCCAGCCCGGCCCCCCTTCGGAACCGACGTGTTTTTCCGCCGTTACAGGACCGGCGCAAAGGCTGCGTGTCACGCGGGCGACGGCCAGCCGGTACAGGCCGTCAAGCCGTCGGCACTGTCAGCTACAGCAGGAAGCCGCCCGGGAACGGATCCCGGGGGTCGAGGAGCAGCGTGGCCCGTCCCATCGCCCACGCCCGCCCGGTAATCTCGGGAACAATGGCAGGTTTGCCGCCCACGGTGGTGAGGGCGGCGATGCGGCCCGTGAAGAGCGTGCCGATGATGGACTCGTGCCCGAAGGGCTCCCCCACACCGAGCGCGCCGCGAGCATGGAGATTCGCCAGGCGCGCGCTGGTGCCGGTGCCGCAGGGCGAGCGATCGAGGCCCGCAGGCGCGACGACCACCGCGTTGCGCAGCCGAGCCTCCGGACGGCGGCCGGGCTCGAAGAACTGGATGTAGAGCAGGCCGCGAGCGTCCGGCATCTCCGGGTGCACCAGCGGCACCTCGGCTTCGATGCGCGCGCGGATCCGCTCGCCGACCTCGATGAGCCGAGGCCCCGCCGCGGGCTCGAGCGTGAGCCCCAGCGTCCCGGCGGGCACCATCGCGTAGAAGTGCCCCCCGTACGCCAGGTCGAAGGGGACCCGACCGAGCCCGGGGACGTTCACCTCGGCGTCCAGCAGCACCGAGAAGGCGGGAACGTTCTGGAAGGAGACGGACAGCGTCTCCCCGGCTTCCCGTCGGACCCATGCGGTCACGAGGCCGGCCGGCGTCTCCAGCGTGACCGCCGTCTCCGACCCGGCGACGGGGACGCGGCCCGTCTCTGCCAGCATGGTCGCGATCGCGATGGTCCCGTGCCCGCACATGTGCACGGGCCCCAGCGGCTCGATGAAGAGCACTCCGACGTGCGCGGAGGGGTCAACCGGCTCGGTGAGGATGGCCGCGCACATCGCGGCGTGGCCCCGCGGCTCGTACAGGATGAAGCCCATGAGGTCCCGGCCGTGCTCGGCGAGCCACTCGCTGCGCGCCATCAGGGTGGCACCCGGCACGGGCGGCGCGCCGCCCACCACGATACGCATGGGCTCGCCCTCGGTGTGATAGTCGAGCACGGTCAGCTCGCGGCGCGCGGTCATCGCGCGGGGTTCCGCTTGAGGGACGGCGCGCAGGCCAGCCCCCGGCGGGACATGGCGTGCCCGATGGCGGGCCGCGCGGACAGAGCGAGCAGAACGGTGCGCATCATGGCGGGGAATCGTGCGGCAGTATCTCACACAGGATTCCCTCGCGGAGGCCGTGATCGCTCACCGTGAGCACGTCGAACCCGATCCGCGCCATCGCGCCCAGGCAGATCGCGATGCCGGGCACGATGACGTCCGCGCGGCCCGGCTCGAGGCAGGGCAGCCCGCCGCGCGCCGCGTTGGTCAGGGCGGCGAGCCGCGCCAGGATCGCCTCGATGGCCGCGCGCGTGAGCCGGTGCCCCTGCACGCGCTCGACGTCGTACTCGACCAGGCCGAGGTCCAGCGCGGCCAGCGTGGAGACGGTGCCGGCCGTGCCCACGAGGTGCGCCGCCCCCGCGGCGACGATGGCCTCGGGCACCTCCGCGCGGAGCCGTGCGCCGATCTGCCCGCGGAGGCGAGTCAGCGCCGCGGCGTCCCAGCGACCGTCGCCGGGATGCCCTTCCGCCTGCGACACCACTCCGAGCCGGAGGCTCACCGCGGCCGCGAGGGACCCGTCCCGCGCCAGGGCGAGCTCGGTGCTCCCCCCGCCAATGTCCAGCATGACGAAGCTGCCGCGGAGACCGGGCAGTCCACGCGTCACGCCGAGGAGCGTGAGCCGTGCCTCGTCCTCGCCGGACAGGACCTCCACCACCCGGCCCGTCGCCGCCTCCAGCTCCGCGACGAAGGCCGCCCGATTGGTGGCCTCGCGCACCGCGCTCGTGGCGGCGATACGCACGCGCGCGGCGCCGAGCGCCTCGGCCCGGCGGACGAACGCGGCGACGGTCTCGCGCGTCCGGGCCATGGGGGCCGCGCCGAGTGGGCCTCGGGCCGCCTGGCCCTCGCCGAGCCGGGTCACGTGCTGGGCCCGCTCCACCGGCCGCCAGCCGCCGGGCGCGGCTTCGGCGACGAGCAGGCGCACCATGTTGGTGCCGAGATCGATCGTGGCCAGGCGCATCGCGGCGCGGGCCGCCGCCGCGCTCAGACGGGGCGGCGGAGGCGAAGCGCGTCGTCGAGGATCGCGAGCACTCGCTCGAGACGGAAGGGCTTGACGAGGGTCAGATCGACGCCGCTCTGCGCGAGCAAGGCCGGATCGAGCAGATGCCCCCAACCCGTGATCAGCACCACCGGGATGCCCGGGCGCATCCGCTTCACCGCGCGCGCCACGTCGAGGCCGGAGCGCTCGGGCAGCGAGAGGTCGGTGAGGACGATGTCGAACTCGCCCCCCTGGAAGCGCGCCAGCCCCGTGAGCCCGTCGGCGGCGGCCTCCACGCGATGCCCCGCGCGGGTGAGCGCGTCCACCAGCGTCTCGCGGATCTGCTGCTCGTCCTCGAGCACGAGCACGCGCGCCGGGCCTCCCGCGCGCGCGGCGGAGGCGGCCGGCCGTGCGGCCGGCGCCTCGCGTGCCGGCGGCGCCGCGGCGGCCGCCGCCGGGGCGGGGCTCTGGGCCGCGGCGGGCCGAGCGGCGCCGACGCCGGGAAGCCAGACCCGCACGCAGGTCCCGCGCTCCACCTCGCTCTCGACCTCGATGCGCCCGCGGTGCCGGCCCACGATGCCGTGCACGACCGAGAGGCCGAGACCGGTGCGTAGCGGGGAGCGCGTGGAAAAGAAGGGCTCGAAGATCCGGCCACGCACGTCGTCGGACATCCCCTCGCCGGTGTCGGTGAGCACCAGCTCGACGCCGTTGTCCTTGGGATGCGTGCTGAGGCTCAAGTGACCACCGCGCGGCATCGCGTCGATCGCGTTGAGCACCAGGTTGGTGACGGCCTCGCGCAGCTCGGCCGCGTTGCCGCGCACCGCCGGCCCATCCTGCAGGTCGAGCGACACCTCGATACGGATTCCGCGCGCCTCCGCCTCGTCCTTCCAGAGCCCGCGGGTCAGGGTCACCGCGTCGTGGACGAGGCTGTTGATGTCGATCAGCCCGTTGCTGTCATCCGGGCGCGTCGCCGCGAAGCCCTGGAGGCGACGCACGATGTCGGCGGCCCGCCACGCCGCCTCCTCGACGTGTCCCAGCCCCTCGCGCACCGTCTCGTCGGTCGAGCGCGCCAGCATGAGCTGCGTCTTGCCGAGGATGATGGCGAGGATGTTGTTGAACTCGTGCGCGATGCCACCGGCCATGCCGCCCAGCGCGCGGGCCTTCTCGGACTGGACGAGCCGGTCCTGCGCCGTCTTGACCGCGTCGAGCGCGCCCCGCACGTCGCCGTAGAGTCGCGCATTCTCCACCGCGAGGGCGGCCAGCGTGGCCAGCACCTGCGCCGCCTCGACCTCGTCGGGCGCGAAGTCGCGCGGACGGGGATCCGCGAGGTAGAGCACGCCCACGGTGCGGTCGTGGACGGCCAGAGGCACGAGCAGCGCCGCGCGCAACCCCAGCGCTCCGAGGAACGCCTCGGCCTCGCCGGCTCGCGCGTGAAGGTCGCGAACGGCGAGCGGTCGCGCCGCCGCGTACACGTCCCGGGCCAGCCCGTGCTCGCGATGTGCCGACCACTGCGTGGCGCTGTCCTGCGGCAGGCCGGAGGCCGCGGCGAGCCGCAACCGTCCGTCGACTCCCGACAGTCCGATCGCGGCCACGCGAACGTCGAGGAGGCGGCCGCCCACCTCGCACGCGCGCGCGAGGACCTCGGTGAGGTCGCGGTCGACCACGGCCTGGCCCGAAAAAGCCCCGAGCTCGCGCAGGCGCGCGAGGTGATCGGCCGCCCGGTCGACGAGCCGCTGATGCGTCAGCGCGGTGGCCACGCGATCGGCGATCACCAGGAGCAGGATGGTGTCCTCGGTGGTGAAGGGCACCCCCCGCCCCCGCCGGCCCGCGAACAGCACGCCGACGACCTGAGAGTCGGCCCGCACCGGCACCACGAGGGCATCGCGAACGGGGAAGCGCGCGACGAAGGGATCGCGCGGGGCCGACTCTGCGGTGCGGCGGTAGGCGAGCGCCCGGCCTTCGACGAAGGCGCGGCCGATCACGCCTTCGCCGGGCGGAACGCTCAGCCCCCCGAGGTCGTCGCGCCGGAAGCCGCGCGCCGCGGTCGGCACGAGCGCGGCACGCTCCGGATCGAGCACGAAGAGCATGGCGCGGTCGGCGTCGAGAAGCCGCGCCGCGCGGTCCATCACGAGACCGAACACCTCGGCGGGTGACAGCCCCGAGGTGGGCACGGTGAGGATCTCCTGGGTGGCGGCCAGGGCCTGGGGGTCGACTCCCAGGACCACCTCGCCCGACGGATCGGGCTCGCCCGTCGCCGACGCCTCCCCGATCTCCAGGCGCCGGATGCGATCGCGCAGGCCCTCGAGCGCCCGGCCGATCTCGCTGATGGACTCGGGAGCGGTATGGGGCGGGCGGCCGCCCGCGGTCGTCGGGTCCTCGGTCATCGCGGTGCCCGGCGGCGCGGCGCGCTCGTCAGCGTTGACATGGGAGACAACAGAAGATAGCACCACGCATGCCAACCACCCTTCGCACCAAATTTTCTCCTAACCTATTGATTCCACTTGCGTGAACGCCTCTGTGTAAAGCTCTGAGGGCCTCGCAAGTCGTGCGCGGTGGCGATTCCGTAAGATTCTCCGACTCTTGGCACCAGGGACGTGATGCGACGGTGGAGCCGCCCTCCGCCCGGGGCGGGGTGGCACCTGCCTTACTTGCTCTTCAGCGAGCGGATGTAGTGGACGACCGACCAGCGATCGGTCTCGGGAAGATGCTTCCAGGACGGCATCGGGCCCCGGCCATTGGAGATCTTCCAGAACAGCTCGCCGTCGCTCTCGTCCTGCACCCGCTTCGAGGTCCAGTCTGCGGGCTTCGGATTCAGCGCGGCCGAGCCTGGCCCATTGCCCTTGCCGGACTCGCCGTGGCAGAGGACGCAGTTCACCTGCGCGACCTTCTTGCCCGCGTCGACGGCCTTGGCGCCGCCGGCCACGGGATTCTTCTTCGTCTTCTCGGCCACCGGCGCTTCCCATGCACCCTGCGCCCACGCCCCGCTCGCCCCACCGAGCAAACCGGCGAGGATCGCCGCGCTGAGCACTCGGCGCCCGCACGCTCTCGACATCGCACTCCTCCTGTTCCACGTCGTGATGAGGTTCACAACCTGCGACATTTAACACCGGCGCCGTGGAAACGGTCAAGCCACCGGCGTGATATGGTGGCAACTCGCGTCGACTTCCGGGAGGTTCCATGGCTCACGAATCCGTCTACGTGGTCGCGGTGGTAGGGGCAGGCCCCGCGGGGCTCTTCGCGGCGCGCGCCCTCGCCGCGAACGGCTGTCGCGTCCTGCTCTTGAATCGCGACATCAAGCCGGGCGGCCTCGCCGAGTACGGGATCTTCCTCGACAAGTACAAGATGAAGGGTGGCCTGCGCCGCCAGTTCCAGAAGATTCTGACCGATCCGCGTGTGACCTACTTCGGCAACGTCACCTTGGGCCAGTCCGCCGACCTCGCGGTGGACGATCTCCGGGCCGCGGGGTTCGACGCGCTCGTGTTCGCCATCGGCGCCCAGGGAACCAAGTACCTCGGCGTGGAGGGCGAGCGCCTCCCGGGCGTCTACCATGCCAAGGACCTCGTCTATCACTACAATCGCCTGCCCCCGTTCGCGGAGCAGCCTTTCCCCATGGGCCGTCGGGTCGCGATCGTGGGGGTGGGCAACGTGATGGTGGACATCGCGAACTACTGCGCCCACTACTGCGACTGCGACGCGGTGATCGCGATCGCCCGCCGTGGCCCCTACGAGAAGGCGTACGACGATCGGGAGTTCGAGGACATCGAGGACGCGTTCGACCGCGATCTGTACCGCGCGGAGATCGCCCGCATCCGGCCGCGCCTGGAGGCGGCGGGCCAGGACGCGGACGCGCTGCTCCACGCCCTCGGACAGAAGCCCGAGTCTCTGACGCGCACGCGGGCGCGCCTGTCCTTCCGCTTCCTTGCCTCGCCGCGCCGCGTGGTCGCGGAGGCCGGCCGGGTGACCGGGCTCGAGGTCGAGGAGACACGGCTCGAGCGCAAGGGCGAGCGCATCAACGCCGTCGGGACCGGCGAGCTCAGCGTGGTCCCCTGCGACACCGTGGTCTTCGCGGTGGGTGACCGCGTCGATCCCGCCGCGGGCCTCCCCTACAAGGACGGCCTCTACCTGACAACCCCGGGCGAGGATCCGGCATACCGTGTCTGGGATCCCGCGACCCAGCAGGTGCTGAAGGGGGTCTACGTGGTGGGCTGGGCGCGTCGGGCGAGCGACGGGGTCGTCGGCCGCGCGCGCCTCGACGCCGAGACCGGCATCAAGCAGGTGGTGGCGGACCTCGCCGCCCTCCCTCCGCGGCCCGCCGCCGAGGCCGATCGCGTCATCGCGGGCGTGATCGACATGCTGAAGGCGCGCGGCGCGGTGGTGGTCCCCTACGCCGACGTGGTGAAGATCGAAGAGGCGGAGCGCGCTCGCGCGAGCGCGGCCGGGGTCGAAGAAGACAAGTTCCGCTCGAACCGCGAGATGCTCGAGGCGATCCGGCGCGCCTAGGCGCGCGGCGCCGGACGAAGCGCCGCCAGCAGCAGGAGCAATGCGGCGGCGAGGCCGTAGGCGCCCGCGATCCGCAGCGGCGTGCCCGACGGCACCGACCACGGCCAGAAGAGTCCGCCACTCGGCAGCGGCGAGTGCACGAGGCCGACTAGGGCGGCCAGGCTCGCCACCCCGAGCACCGCGGCGGCCTCGACGAGCCTCCGCTCAATCATCCTCACCACCGCGGCGGCCCACAGCAGCGCGGTCACGATGAAGCCGTGCCCCAGCACGAGCATGCTGTCCCACGTCGCGCGACCCGGGCCGGTGAGCTGGTCGGCGCTACGCCCCACCCCGCTGAGCAGGGTGCTGCCTTCGATCAGCATCAGCGCCGCCGTCGCGGGGATGAACGCGATGGCCACCGCGGCGGCGTGGCGCGGGGGTGAGGCGATGAAGGCCTGGGCGGTGATCTCGAGCCCGATGAAGATCAAGATGGGCGCCACCGCGGCCTCCGGCAGGAGCGCCACGAGGAGCGGGACCACTCCGAGCGCCGCCCCGAGCCCGATGACGAGGCCGGTGGCGAGCGTGTAGCCGGCGCGCGCGCCCATGGTCTTGTAGGCGGGATGGCCGATGTACGGCGTGTTCTGCACGACGCCGCCGCACACGCCCGCCGCCATCGTGCCCAGCGCCTCGGTGAGGAGCATGTCGCGCGTGCGAAAGGGGTCGCCGGCCGCCACCGCGGACTCGGTGTTGTCGATGCCGCCGATCACGGTGGCCAGCGCGAAGGGCACCGTGAGGGCCAGGTACGGCCCGATCAGATCGAGCGTCTCCACCCACGCCAGCGTGGGCCAAGGCGGCGTGAGGCGGAAGCCGGTGATGGCCAGCGCCGTCTCGGTGGGCGCGGCGCCTCCGAGGAGGGCGCGGCCCCAGTACACCGCCGTCCCCGCGAGCACCGCGGCGAACGCGCCCGGGAGCCCGCCGGGCAGCCGCACGCGGCCGATCAGCGTGACGAGCACCAGCGTCAGCGAGACGAGGCCGACGAGGGGATCCCCGAACACCTTGAGGGCGGGCAAGAACGCGATGAGCAGCGTGGCCACGCCGGCAATGGAGCCGAGCAGGGCCGCGCGCGGCACCACCCGCCGGGCCCAGTCGCCCGCAAAAGCCAGCACGAGCTTGAGCGTTCCCATCGCGATCGTCACGCCCATGCCGATCTTCCACGCGAGGACGGCGTCCCCGGTGAGGATCTTGGCGGGGCCGAGCACGCCGAACACCATGCCGAAGAGCGTCGGCGTGTCGATGCCGAACGGCATCGCCGTGATGTCGTCGCGGCCCTCGCGCCGCATGAGCGAGATCGCGAGCCACGTGTAGACGAGGTTGCCGATGAGGACGCCGGCCGCCGTGCCCGGCACCATCACGTAGAGCACCAGGTCGGAAGGGAACCCGAAGACGCCGATGAGCAGGCTCGACAGGATGACCAGCTGGGTCATGTTGTCGAGGGCGAGACCGAAAAAGGCGCTCCAGTCGCCGGCGGCGTACCAGCGGGGGAAGCGGCCGCCTACGCGGATTTGCCGGCTCCCCGCTCCTGCTCGACGAGACGCCGGGCCAGCTCGCGCACCCGCTCCGCCAGCTCCGCGCACCAGGCCATGCTGCCCCGGCGCTGCGCAACGTCCGGGTAGGCGAACTCGAGCGGCGCGGCACCCGGCGCGGGCAGGCGCCGCTCACCGAGGCGCAGGCTCAAGCCGTAGCTCTGACCCTCGTGCGCGCCCCCCGTGTCGAGCGCCGCCTCGACCCGCGGGCTCTCACGCTTGGCGTGGGAGGTGGCGAAGTTCTCCAGCCAGCGCCCCACTTCCTCGTAGTCACCGCCGGAGAATGCCATCGAGCCTCCTCGTATCCGCTCGCCTCGCCTCCGGCTGCGGCTCGCCTAGCATTCGTTGAAGCCGCAGGAGACACACTTCTTGCAGCCTTCCTCGTAAATGAACGTGGCCTGGCCGCATTCGCGGCAGAGGTCGCCGATCTGCCGACGCTCCGCGGCCGGCTCCTCCGCCGCGGCCTCCGCGTGCCCCACGTGCTCGCCCAGGGTGCGCGCGAGCGCGTCGGGGAGCGAGAGAATCTTGGCGGCGCCGAAGCCGGTGGGCTGGCCTCCGCCGATGCGGGACAGCTGGCTGATGACCTCCTCCACCCGCCGCCGCGCCGATAACGGCGAGGGCAAGCGCAGGATCAGGGAGATGAGCCGACCGAGCGCCTCCGCCACCGCCATGGTGTCGGAGCCGGCCTTGCCGACCTGGACGAACACCTCGAAGGGATCGCCCCCGGGCGTGTCGTTGACGGTGATGAACGCGGTGCCAACGGGCGTTTCCATCCGATACGTCGAGCCGGCGAGGCTGTGGGGTCGCGGCTTGACCACGCGCTCGGCGGGGCCACCGCCCGCGGTGTCCGCCCCGCCGACACCGACGTGGAGCACCTGCACACCCTTGCTGCCATCGCGGAACACCGTGATCCCGAGGCACCCCTTCTCCCACGCGAGCCGGTAGGCCTGCGCCACGTCCTCCTCGGTCGCCTCGTGGGGCAGGTTGATGGTCTTGGACACGCCGTTGTCAGTATGGCGCTGGAACGTCGCCTGGTGGAGCACGTGCCACCGCGCGTCGATCTCGTGGGCGGTCTTGAACACCGCGCGCACGGACTCGTCGAGGCCGGCGATCCCCTGCACCGAGCCGCGCCGGACCACCTCGGCCATCAGCGCATCCGAGTGGAAGCCGCGCGAGCGCGCGAGGCGCTCGAACGTCTCGCTGATGAACGGCAGGACGCGCTCGCCGTCGGGCCCGTGCACACGATGCTCGAAGGCGAGGGCGTAGGTCGGCTCGATGCCAGACGAGCAGCCCGCGATCATCGAGATCGTGCCGGTCGGGGCGATGGTCGTGACGGTGGAGTTCCGCAGCGCGCGGCCATGGCGGTAGATCGAGTGCGGGAACGCCGGGAACGGGCCGCGCTCCTCGGCGAGGCGCCCGGACTGATCGTGGGCCTTCTCCTGGATGAATCCCATGAGGCGCTCGGCAAGGGCGAGAGCCTCCTCGGAGTCGTAGGGGATGTTCAGCTGGAACAGCAGATCGGCCCAGCCCATCACGCCGAGGCCGATACGCCGGTTGGCTTTCACGGTGGCCTCGATCTGGGGGAGCGGATAGGGGTTTACCTCGATGACGTCATCGAGGAACCGCACGGCGAGCCGTACCACTCGCTCGAGCTCCTCCCAGTCGAGCCCGGCGCCCCCGCCCGCCGTCTCGCGCACGAAGCGCGCGACGTTGACCGAGCCGAGATTGCACGCGTCGTTCGCAGAAAGTGGTTGCTCTCCACAGGGGTTAGTCGCCTCGATCGGGCCCAGGGCCGGCGTGGGATTCGCGCGGCTGCGATTGATGCGGTCGAGAAAGATGAGCCCGGGATCGCCGGTGCGCCATGCGGCACGGACGATCCTACGGAAGACTTCAGTCGCGGCGAGGCGACCCGTCAACGAGCCATCACGCGGGTTCACGAGGTCGTACTCGACGCCCGCCTCCAGCGCATCCATGAACGCGTCGGTGGCGCCGACCGAGATGTTGAAGTTGCTCACGCTGCCGTCGAGCTTGGACTCGATGAACTCGAGGATGTCGGGATGATCCACGCGCAGCACGCCCATATTGGCTCCGCGTCGGGTTCCCCCCTGTTTCACGGCTTCCGTCGCCGCGTTGAATACGCGGAGGAAGGAGACGGGCCCCGAGGCGCGGCCGCCCGTGGAGTGCACGATGTCGTTCTTGGGCCGCAAGCGCGAGAACGCGAAGCCGGTGCCGCCGCCCGACTGCTGGATGATCGCGGCCGCCTTGATCGCCTCGAAGATCTCGCTCATCGAGTCGCCGACGGGGAGCACGTAGCACGCCGAGTACTGGAGGGCGTTGCCCTTCCCCGCGTTCATGAGCGTCGGGGAGTTGGGCAAGAAGTACCCGTCCACCAGCATCTCGTAGAAGGCGGTGGCGATCTCGCGCTGGGCGGCGGGGCTCCGGCCGAAGCGCGCCTCCGCCGCCGCGATGGCCAGGGCCACCCGCCAGCACATCTCCTCGGGCGTCTCGACGACGTCGCCGTGCTCGCGCGCCAGGTAGCGCTCGCGCAGAACGCGCAGCGCGGCCTCGCTCCACCGTCCGGTCTTGGCCGGACGGGTCTGGACGGAGGTCATAGGGTCGCTCACGAGGCTCCTCGGGTGCCACTACATGCGGCGCCGTATTCAGCCTAGCACACGGCGGGTTGGGGTGGGAACGGATTTCCCCTGGAATGGAGACTACTTTGCGACCGTCTGAAGAACCGATAGAATGCTGGCCCATGGTAAGTTCGCGAATCGGCGCGCCCGTCTGGCCGCCGCCCCCTGATCGGACCCCTCCCCGCTCATGAGCGCTCTGCGGCGGTACCGGGTGGGCGCGGCGCTGATGGTGCTGGCCATCATCGTCGGCATCCTGGTGTTTTATCGGCTCAAGGACCAGCAGGCCCGCGCCGTGCAGCGGCCGCGCGGGGACACCCTGGTCGGGGTGGTCGCCCCCGTGCGCAAGGACCTCGAGGTACGCTTCGGGACTACCGCCGATATCCTGGCCAACCAGCAGGCGGCGATCTTCTCGAAGGTGTCAGGGTATATCCGGCGGATTCACGTCGACCGCGGCGACTTCGTCAAGGAGGGCCAGCTCCTCGTTGAGATCGACGACCAGGAGCTCCAGGCGCAGCTCCAGCAGGCGCGCGCGGGCCTGCTCACGGGCCAGGCCAGCCACCAGATGGCGCGCTCGACCCTGGACGGCAACCGCGCCAATCTCGAGAACCAGCGCGCCAATCTCCTGAAGTCGCGCGCGGTCGCCGACAACGACGCGCGACAGTCCGACCGGATGAAGGCGCTGTTCGAGCGCGGCCTCGTCTCGGCGACCGACTGGGAGAACGCGCGCACCACCGCCGAGGCCTCGCGGGCGCAGCTCCAGGCCACGGAGGCGCAGCTGCGCGTGGCCGAGAGCCAGATCCTCACCTCGGAGAGCCAGGTCCGGCTGGCCGAGGCGCAGATCGAGACCTATCAGGCCGCGCTGAACCTGGCGCAGAGCAATCTCGCGAACACTCGGCTCGTCGCGCCGTTCGCGGGCTACGTGTCGCAGCGGAACCTCGACGCGGGCGCTGCGGTCAGCGCGGGCTCGTCGGGCACCAACACGTCGTCGCTCGGCATCCTGGTCGTGCAGGACATCAAGAGCGTGAAAGTCCAGGTCGACGTCCCAGAGCGTCAAATCGCTCGTGTCATTCCGGGCGTCCCGGTCCGTCTGTCGGTGGATCCCTACACCGGCCACGTGTTCCGGGGCACCGTGAGCCGCATCGTGCACGCGCTCGACCCGCGCGCCCGCACCATGGGCGTCGAGGTCGACATCCCCAACGCGGACGGCCGGCTCAAGCCGGGCATGTTCGCCCGGGTGGATCTGGTGGTGGATCGCCGCCCGGGCGCGCTCGCCGTGCCGGTCGAGGCCGTGCGCCTCGGCGACGGGCGGCCCTCGGTGGTGGTCGTGCGCGGGGGCGCCGTCGAGTTCATCGCGGTCGAGCTGGGCGTGACCGACGGCGGCTGGGTGGAGATCGTCCAGGGCGTCGGGGACAAGGACTCCGTGATCGTGCAGGGCAAGGACCTCGTGAAATCCGGCCAGAAGGTCAAGGCCGTGCCGGCCACGGGAATCTGACCGCGTATGTGGCTGACCCTCATGGCCATGCGGAACGGGATCGCGATCCTGATGTGCTCGCTCGCGATCGTGCTCCTCGGGGCGACGTCGCTCAGCCGCACCCCGGTGGATCTCTTCCCAAACATCAACTTCCCCTCGATCCGGATCGGCACCATCTACAAGGGCGCCAACGTCCAGGACATCGAGCGCACCGTCACCTACCCCATCGAGAAGGCGGTCTCCGCGGTGGCGGGCGTCCGCTACGTGGAGTCGCGTTCGCGGCAGGGGCTGTCGGTGGTGGAGGTGCAGTTCAACTGGGGCTATGACCTGGACGCGGGCCTCACCGAGGTGGTGCAGCGCATCCAGCAGATCATGAACACGCTACCCACCGGGGTGCAGCAGCCTTTCATCCTCAAGTTCGACCTCTCCAACATCCCTGTCTGCATCGTGACAGTGTCGGGCGGCGGCCTGGACGAGAAGCAGCTCTACGATCTGGCCTACAACACCGTCGAGCCTCAGCTCGAGCGCATCCCCGGGGTCGCCTCCGCCAACGTCGACGGGGGCAAGATCCGCCAGATCACGGTGAACTTGAACCGCGACCTTCTCTACGCCAAGGGCATCTCCGTCACCGAGGTGGCGCGCGCCTTCAACGACGCGAACTTCCTCCTGCCCTCCGGGGACGTGAAGCTGGGGCAGCTGGACTACAACGTCTTCACCAACAATCAGTTCTCCGTGGTGGAGCCCATGGAGAACGTCGTGGTGCGGCGCACCCCCGGCGGCACCGCCATCCGCGTCCGCGACCTCGGCCGCGTGGAGGACTCCGCGGAGACGCAGCAGTCCGTGGTGCGGGTCAACGGCGAGCGCGCGGTGTACCTCCGGGTGAACAAGCAGCCGGGCGGCAACACCGTGGATGTGGTTGACCAGGTGCGGGCCCTGATGCCGAAGCTCCTGGGGATCCCCCCCGGGGTCAACGTGCAGATGACGTTCGATCAGTCCACCTACATCAAACAGTCCATCAAGAGCCTCTGGCACGAGGCGGCCATGGGCTCGGTGCTCGCCTTCGGCGTGATCCTGCTCTTCCTCCGGTCGCTCACCTCCACGTTCATCATCTCCATCGCCATCCCGCTGTCGCTGCTCCTGACCATGATCGCGATGTACATGCTGGGCCAGACCCTCAACGTCTTCACCCTGGGCGGTCTCGCCCTCGCGGTGGGCCGCCTGGTGGACGACTCGATCGTGGAGCTGGAGAACATCAACCGCCACATCGCCATGGCCGACAAGCCCCGGCGCACCGCCGTGCTGGACGCTGCGCGGGAGGTGGCGATGCCGATCTTCGTCTCGACCATCACGACCATCGTGGTGTTCCTCCCCACGGTGTTCCTCGAGGGGCAGGCCCGCCTCCTCTTCATCCCCCTGACGTTCACGATCTCCTGCTCGCTCTTCGCCTCCTTCCTCGTCTCGCGGACGGTCACCCCCCTCCTCTGCTACCACTGGCTCCGCCCGCCCACCCCGCCGCCGCCGGGCACGTGGAATCCGCTCACGCTCGTGCTCGCGTGGAGCTCGCGGCGGCTCGAGCAGCTGGACGCGGTGTACCAGCGTGCCATCACGTGGGCCCTCGCCCACCGGAAGATGGTGATCGGCGGCGTGCTCGCCGCGCTGGTGTCCGCGCTGGTCCTGGTTCCCCTCATCGGGACGGAGTTCTTCCCGCCCTCCGACGAGAGCCAGTTCATCATCCGCGTGCGCGCCCCCGTGGGGACCCGCGTTGAGGAGACCGAGCGGCTCATCGCGAAGATGGAGGGGCTGCTGAAGGACACGCTCAGGCCGGGCGAGTACAGCACCATCCTCTCGACGGTGGGCGTGCCCGGCGGGCGCTCCGGCCTCTTCTCCCAGAACACCGGGCCCCACGCCGCCCAGCTCCAGGTCTATCTCGCCACCGCGGATAAGCGGAAGCGCTCGGACCGGGACATCGTGGCGGCGGTGCGGCCCAAGCTCGCCGGCCAGTTCCCCGGCACCACCTACACGGTGCAGTTCGGCGGCATCGTGTCGCGCATCCTGAACTTCGGCGCCCAGTCCGCCATCGAGGTGGAGCAGCTGGGCTACGACCTCAAGGACGCGGAGCGAGTGGCCCAGGACGTGACGCGGGTGCTGCAGGAGACGCCGGGCATCGCCGACGCCTTCGTGAGCCGCGAGGAGAACTACCCGCAGTACGACATCGTGGTGGACCGCGAGAAAGCCGCCGCCGCGGGGGTGAGCCAGCGCGACATCGCCCAGGCCGCGCTCTTCTCCCTCAACAGCAACGTGAGCGTGAATCCCTCGATCTACACCGACCCGCGCACCGGCAACCAGTACAACGCGGTGGTCCAGCTCGACGAGGAGTTCCGCTCGAGCCCCGAGGACCTGGGGCGCCTGTTCGTCACCGGCGACGGCGGCCGGCCGGTGCTCCTGGGCAACCTCGCCGAGATCCGCCAGGGCACCGGGCCGGTGATGATCGAGCGCAAGTACCAGCAGCGCATCATCAAGATCTCGGCGAATCCGACCGGGCGCGACCTCGGCGCCCTCTCGGAGGAGCTCGAAGCCCGCTTCAAGCAGCTCCCGCTGCCGCCCGGCTTCTCCCTGCAACTCGGCGGGCAGACGGTGCAGCAGCGCGAGGCGTTCGGGAGCCTCAAGTTCACCACGCTGCTCGCCCTCGTCCTCGTCTACATGGTCATGGCCTCGCAGTTCCGCTCGCTGCTCGACCCCTTCCTCATCATGTTCTCGGTGCCGCTGGGGATGATCGGCGTAATCTGGGCGCTCTTCCTCACCAACACCACGCTCAACGTGACGTCCTTCATGGGCATCATCATGATGGTGGGCATCGTGGTGTCGAATGGCGTGCTCCTCGTCGAGTACATCAATGAGCTGCGCCGCCACGGTCAGGAGCTCATCCCCGCCGTGATCAACGGCGGCCGCACGCGGCTCCGTCCCATCCTCATGACCAGCCTCACCACCCTGGCGGGCCTCATGCCCATGGCCCTCGGCATCGATGTCGGCAGCGAGGCCAACGCGCCCCTGGCGCGGGCGGTCATCGGCGGCCTCGCCGTGTCGACGGTGCTGACCCTGATCCTGATCCCGACGCTCTACGTCATGGTGGAGACCCGCTTCCCGCGGCGCGTGGAGGATCCGCATCCCGCGTTCACGCCCCAAGGAGAGACCGCATGACCCCAAGCCACGCTCAGCGCATCCTCGCGGGGCTCGCCCTCGCGATGCTCGTGCTGCTGCCCGGCACGGTGACGGCCCAGCCCTCCCCCGCCGATCCCTTGGCGCCGAGGGAGCCGCTGCCTGCCCCGCCCCAGTTCCGGGCCTTCCCGGTCCCGCAGGACATCGCCGGGCGCGAGCTGGCCCTGGCCGAGGCGGTGCGGATCGCGCTCGACAATGCCCCCGTCATCATCCAGCGGTTCGGGGAATACGTGGCCGCCCAGCAGCGTATCGACCAGGCGTTCTCGGCCATGCTCCCGCAGCTGAGCCTCCTCGGGCAGTCACTCTATTCGGACTCCACGACCCGCCTTTCGAGCTCGACAGGTTCCACCACCTTCAGCAACACCAGCAAGCCGACCATCGGCACGGGGTCGCTGTCCGCGTCGCAGCTGCTGTTCGACTTCGGCAAGACGTGGGCCGCCACCGACGCCGCCAAGGCCAACTCGGACTCGGCCCGCGAGAACGTCGAGCTTCAGAAGGACCTCATCGTGCTGTCGGTGAAGGAGAACTACTTCCTGCTGCTCCTGTCGAGCCGCCTCGTCGTGGTGAGCGCCCAGGCGGTGGACCGGTCGGAGCTGAACCTCAAGAGCGCCAAGGGGTTCTACGACGTCGGCACGCGGCCCAAGTTCGACGTGACCCGCGCGGAGGTCGACGTGGCCAATGCGCGCGTGGCCCTCATCCGCGCCCAGAACGCGGTGAGCCTGTCGCGCATCGGGCTCAACCAGGCCATGGGTATCGCCATCAATGCGCCCACCCGGATCAAGGACATCCTCGCCTACGAGCACGTGGAGTTCGACAAGGACAAGCTGGTCGTCGAGGCGCTTCGCCAGCGCCCCGAGTACAAGCAAGCGCGCTTGAGGTCGGATGCCGCCGAGGCGACGGTCCGGCAGAACTTCCGTGATTTCTTCCCCGGGCTCTTCGGGGTGGGATCGGTCGGCGCCGGTCGGGCCCAGAACGACTTCCAGGGGCAGGGCGGCGGGAATACCCCCGGCGTATTCACGCGCGCGGACAAGGACTGGCAGGTTGGCCTGGAGCTGCGCTGGTCCATCTTCGACGGCGGCAACAAGATCGCGCGGTACCGGGAAGCCAAGGCGCTCCTGGAGGCGGCCGAGGCCGGGGTCCGGGACACCGAGCTGCAGATCTGGCAGCAGGTGGAGCAGGCCTACGTCAACGTGGTGGCGGCGGAAGAGCAGATCGGCGCCGCCCAGAAGGCGGTGGAGTCGGCCCAGGAGAACTTCCGGCTCAGCCAGGGGCGGTTCGACGCGGGCGTGGGCACGATCATCGAGCTGACCGACGCGCAGCTCGCGCTCACCCAGGCGCAGGCCACCGAGGCGCAAGCGCTGTCGGACTACCGGGTCGCGATCGCCCGGCTCGAGCGGGCGCTGGCCCGCCGGTAGCGCCCCGCCGTCGGCCAGCATATCCTGTAAATATGGGAGGCCAGGAGCCCGTCTCACCGGCATGACGCGACGACTGCGCTGGCTCGTGGTGGTGGTACTCCTGGCCGTCGGCCTGACCGGGGCCTATTTCTATTCGCAGAGTACCGGCAACGCCCCCCGGTTCCGCACCGCGCCGGTGACCCGGGGCACCCTCACCGCCTTCGTCACCACCACGGGCAACCTCAACGCGGTCATCACCGTGCAGGTGGGCTCGCAGGTCTCGGGGCAGGTCAAGGAGCTCTTCGCGGACTTCAACTCCGAGGTCAAGCGCGGCCAGCTCATCGCCCGCATCGATCCCGCCACCTTCGAGGCCACCGTGGCCCAGAGCAAGGCCGAGGTCGAGGCGAGCGAGGCCACCGTCCTGAACCAGGCGGCCCAGGTCGAGCGCGCCCGCGCCGACGTGGACAATGCCCGCGCGGCCCTCGCGGTGGCCCGGGCGCAGACCACCAAGTCCAACGCCGCGCTCCTCGACGCCCGCCGCGACCTCAACCGCAAGCAGGACCTCTTCCGGCAGGAGCTGGTCGCGCGCAGCGACCTCGACACCGCGCAGGCGGTGCACGACCAGGCCGACGCACAGCTCGAGTCGAGCCGGGCGCAGGAGCAGGCGCTGGCCTCCGCGATCAAGGCCTCGGAGGCCCAGCTCCGGGTGACGGAGGCGCAGCTCAAGGGTGCGGAGGCGGCGGTGCGACAGAAGCGCGCCTCGCTCCAGCAGGCGCAGGTGAACCTCGACTACACCTTCATCCGCGCCCCCGTGGACGGGGTGGTCATCTCCCGAAACGTGGACGTCGGGCAGACGGTGGCCGCGAGCCTCCAGGCGCCCACCCTCTTCACGATCGCCCAGGACCTCACCAAGATGCAGATCGACACCAACGTGGACGAGGCCGACATCGGGCGCACCCAGGTGGGGCAGCGCGTGACGTTCACGGTGGACTCGTTCCCGACCGAGACCTTCAGCGGCCAGGTAGTGCAGATCCGGAAGGCCTCGCGCACCGTGCAGAACGTGGTCACGTACAATGTCGTGATCGCGGTGAGCAACCCGGACCAGAAGCTCCTGCCCGGCCTCACCGCCAATGTGCGGATCGTGACGACGACGCGACCCGACGTGCTCCGCGTGTCGAACGCCGCTCTCCGCTTCCGCCCCCCCGGCGAGGACGCCCCCGCCCCGGCAGGGAGCCCTCCGCCGAGCGGACCCGGCGCCACGCCGTTCCAGCGCCCCACCCCTCCCTCCGCCGAGGAGATCAAGGCGCGCCTGGTCAAGGAGCTCAAGCTCACCGAGGAGCAGCAGAAGAAGCTCGACCCCATCCTCGACGAGGCGCGGTCGCAGTACTCGGGGCTCAACCGCGTCCCGCAAGAGCAGCGGCGCACCGCCGCCCAGCGGATCCGGGAGGAGTCGCGCGTGAAGATCCGCGCGCTGCTCACTCCCGAGCAGCAGGCCCAGTTCGACCAGATGCCCCAGGGCCAGGGGCGAAGCGGCAGCGGCGGTCAGAGCGGGCGCGTCTGGGTGCTCGGCCCCGACGGCAAGCCGCGCGCCGTGACAGTGCGGCTGGGCATCAGCGACGGGACGTCGACGGAGCTGCTGGGCGGCGAGTTGAAGGAGGGCGAGGAGGTGCTGACGGGCACCCTGGCCCCGGGCACCGCCGCGCCGAAGGCGCCCAGCGGGACGTCGCAGCCCCAGCAGCAAAGCCCGCGCATGCGGCTCTAGGGTCCGCGTGCTCGTCGACGTCCGCGACCTCAGCAAGGACTACGTCATGGAGGCGCAGACCGTCCACGCGCTCCGTGGCGTGACCCTCGCCATCGACGCTGCCGAGTTCGTGGCCGTCATGGGCCCCTCGGGCTCGGGCAAGTCCACGTTCATGAACCTGCTCGGGTGCCTCGACAGCCCGACCACAGGGCAGTATCTCCTCGACGGCCGGGACGTCTCGCGGCTGGCCGCCAACGAGCTCGCGCGCATCCGCAACCAGAGGATCGGCTTCGTGTTCCAGGGCTTCAACCTGCTCGCGCGCACCAGCGCCCTCGAGAACGTCGAGCTGCCGCTCATGTACAGCGGGCTGCCCGCCGCGGAGCGCCACGCGCGCGCCCGGCGCACGCTGGAGGCGGTGGGACTGTCCAATCGGGCCGACCATCAGCCGAGCCAGCTCTCCGGGGGACAGCAACAGCGCGTGGCCATCGCCCGTGCGCTCGTGAACTCACCGGCGCTGATCCTCGCCGACGAGCCGACCGGAAACCTCGACACCCGCACGAGCGTCGAGATCATGGCGCTGCTCCAGGACCTCAACCGCCAGGGCATCACCGTGGTCCTGGTGACCCACGAGCTCGACATCTCCGCATATGCGAGCCGGGTGATCCAGTTCCGTGACGGCCGCCTCCGTAGCGACGATCGCAGCGGACGGCCCCGCGACGCCAAGACGGAGCTCCTGACCATGCCTGCGCCCGAGGACGAAGCGCCCGTCCCCGCCGGGAGCGCGGCGTGAACATCCTCGTCTGCGCCCGGGTCGCCCTGCGCGCGCTCCGGGTCAACCCCCTGCGCAGCATCCTCACCATGCTGGGCATCATCATCGGCGTGGGCGCGGTGATCGCGATGGTCTCGGTGGGCGCGGGGGCACAGGCCCGCGTGGCCGAGCAGATCCGCAGCCTGGGCTCCAATCTGATCCTCATCCTCCCCGGCAGCGTGGCGAGCACCGGCGTGCGGCTGGGCTTCGGCACGCGGCCGACCATCACCCAGGAGGACGCGCTCGCCATCGCCCGGGAGCTGCCCTCGATCCACTCCACCGCCCCGTCGGTGCGCGGGCGCGATCAGGTCGTGTGGGGGAACACGAACTGGTCCACGGGCATCCAGGGCACCACCCCGGACTACGAGGAGACGCGCCAGTGGCCGGTGGTGGCGGGTCGCTGGTTCACGCCCGACGAGGCCGAGGGCGCCGCCAAGGTGGTGCTGCTGGGCCAGACGGTGGCCGAGAACGTGTTCGGCGGCGCCGATCCGGTTGGCGTGGTGGTGCGCGTGGCCGGCGTGCCCCTCACCGTGATCGGGGTGCTCGAGCGCAAGGGCCAGTCGAGCTGGGGTCAGGATCAGGACGACGTCGTGATCATCCCGATCTTGACCGCGAACAAGCGGGTGCTCGGACCCACGAAGCCCTCCGCGACGTCGGTCAACGCGATCACCGTGCGGGTGCGCGACGGCATGGACATGAAGGTCGCCGAGCAGGAGATCCGCGACCTCCTCCGCCAGCGTCACAAGCTCCAGGGCTTCCAGGAGGACGACTTCTGGATCCGCAACCTCTCCGAGATGCTCCAGGCCGAGGAGGCTTCGTCGCGCGTGCTCACGATGCTCCTGGCGTGCATCGCGTCGGTGTCGCTCCTCGTGGGGGGGATCGGGATCATGAACATCATGCTGGTCTCGGTGACGGAGCGCACGCGAGAGATCGGGCTCCGCATGGCGGTGGGCGCCCGGGGCCACGACATCCGGACCCAGTTCCTGGTGGAGGCGGTCACGCTGTCCCTCACCGGCGGCATGATCGGCATCGTCGTGGGGCTGACCGGCTCCTACGCCATCGCGTATTTCGCGGAATGGCGCACCCTCGTCAACGCACAGGCCATCGTCCTGGCCTTCGGCTTCGCCGCTGCGGTGGGCATCTTCTTCGGGCTCTACCCCGCGCAGAAGGCCGCGCAGCTCAACCCCATCGAGGCCCTGAGATACGAATGACCCTGCCCTACGCAGCCTTCGCGCTGCTGTTGCTCGTGCTCTGCTCGGCCGGAACCCTCGTGGTGCTGCCGGTCTCCGCTCAGACCTACACGCCGCAGTCCTCCTCATCGCTCACCGTGACATTTCAGAGCGAGCGGGTGGGCGCCGGCCGCGTGATCATTTTCGGCGACGTGCGCAACTCCTCGTCGAACGCCTACGAGCGGGTGACGCTGCTCGCCGAGGGCCTGGACGAGACCGGCGCCGTGGTGTCGCGCGGGCGCGCGTACGTCTCCGGCACGGTGCCGCCGCGGGGCACCGCGCCGTTCGAGTGCCGGATACCCTCGGGCGGGCGCGAGCGCCGCTTCCGTGTGACGATCGAGGCCTTCCAGATCGCCGGGCAAAGCCCCTGATCGGGTTGGCGTGGCTCGCCGCCGCCCGCTCCGCCGGCCCGCTCGGCCCTCCCGCCCCGCGGCGCCTCGCCCGGCGCCGACTCGCCCCGTCTCGCCGCGCCGCGCCCCGCTCGGTCCGCCCGCGGTCGAGGAGCGCGCGCTGCCCATCGTGCGCGAGCTCGCGCGGGTGGCGCGCAGCTCCGAGCCGCCCGGCGTCAAGCTCGAGGGCGCCCTCGAGGTGCTGTTCGGGGCATACGCCGAGGGCGACCCGCATTTCTCCGACGTCCTGATCGCGGGCTGGGCCCGCGCGCGCGACGACAAGCAGTTCCGCCTCACGATGGCGTGGCTGCGCGAGCAGAGCCGTCTGTCCCTGGAGGAGATTCTCGACGAGGGGATACGGGCGGGAAGCTTCCGCGCCGGCCTCGACGCGGGCGCGGTGGCGACGGCAATGCTCGGCGCCGCCGAGGGTTGCCTGCTCCAGGCGGCCAGCTCGGGCGGCGCCGTGCCGCCGGGGCGCCTGGTGCGCGCGTTGCTCGATCTCGTCGTGCGCGCACCCCGCGGTTAGCGGGGCTTGAGCTCGATCAAGTAGCCGTCGGGATCCCGGAGGTAGAGCGACGGGCCCGTGCCGAAGGCGCCGCGGCGCTGGACCACGTCGCCCTCCAGCGTCACGCCGCGCTCCTGCAGCCACGTCGCGACGGCGCCGAGATCGTCACACTTGATGGAGAGACAGAAGTGGTCCATCCCGTCGGAGCCCCGGCGGCCCGGCAGGAGATCGATGAGCTGCTCGCCGAAGCGGAGCTGGACCAGGCGCACGCGCTCGTTGACGTGATCCAGCGTGCAGCCCAGCACCTCCGTGTAGAAGCGCTCGGAGGCGGCCTGATCGGCCACGCGCAGCACCACGTGATCCAGCCCGAGCGGCTCGTAGCCTCTCACGAGGCGAGCCCCCCGCGCCGCGCCTCGAGAAGCAGGACGAGCACGCCGGCGGCGAGCACCCCGAGCCCGCTGAGACTGGACAGGGCGTGTAGCCGCCCGAAACGGGCCGCCTCGGGCGAGCCCGCGACCCCGGCGGCGCGGGCCGCCAGCACCGCCTCGCGCAGCGCTTCGATCTGCGGGAGCAGGACAAAGAGCGAGAGCGCGGTCAGCGCGAGCATCACGAGCACGAGCGCGAGCGGGAGGCGGTCGACCCAGCCGCCCGCCACCTCGCCCCGCCGCAATACCATGCCCGCCAGCCCGAGGACGCCCAGGCCCAGCGCGGCCCAGTGATAGCGCGGCATCACCCAGCCGATCAGCCGGGCCGCGACCGGCCGCTCCAGGACGCCGAAGGCGGCCGGGGCCACCACGGCGGCGAGGAACCCCAGCATGCCGAGCCAAGCCGAGATCGCCGAGATGGTCAGGGTTTTCATCGCGCTGGACGCCTCTCCTTCAGGACTCGCTGGAGAATGGTAGCATGACCGCGTGACCGCCGCTCCTCAGGCCCGGCCGACGGCGCCCCGTCGCGCCGCGCGCGCGCCACAGCTCGCGCCGGCGAAGAGCCGCCTGGCCGTGGGCCGACTCATCGCCCGGATCCGGCGCGTCCAGCCCTCCTGGCGCACCACCACACTCGCCGAGGTGTCCAGCGAGCGACGCGACCCTTTCTATGTCCTCATCGCCTGCATCCTGTCGCTCCGCACCAAGGACGAAACCACCGGCCCGGCGGCCGCACGTCTCTTCGCCCTCGCGGAAGGGCCCGAGGCGATGGGGCGCCTGACCCCGCGCCAGATCGAGCGCGCGATCTTTCCCGTCGGCTTCTACCGCACGAAGGCCCGCGTGATCCTCGGCATTTGCCACGATCTCCTCGCGCGCTTCGGGAGCGCGGTGCCGGACACCATCGACGAGCTCCTCACCCTCAAGGGCGTCGGGCGCAAAACCGCCAACCTCGTGGTGACGATGGGCTTCGGCAAGCCCGGGATCTGCGTCGACGTCCACGTGCACCGGATCTCGAACCGCTGGGGGCTGATCCGCACGCGGAATCCCGAGGAGAGCGAGATGGCGCTGCGGCGGCGGCTGCCGCGACGCTACTGGATCGGCTACAACGATCTGCTCGTCGCTTTCGGCCAGAACATCTGCCAGCCGGTCTCGCCGCGCTGCTCGGTCTGCCCGATCGCCGCCGTCTGCCCGCGCATCGGGGTCGGGCGCTCGCGCTAGCTGGCGCGCCCGCCTCAGTCGCCGAGGGCACGCGACACCTCGCCCAGCTCTCGCCGCAGCCGCTGGAGCCGCCGCGCCAGCCCGGGGCCGCGGGCGCGGGCGCGGAGCATGCCGCCTTCCAGGAGGTCGAGGAACGCCGCCGACACCTCCTCGGCCCCCCAGCGGCCCGCGGGGTTGTACCACTTGTAGAGCCAGTTGAGCATGCCGAGCATGCCGAACACGACGAGGCGCGGCGGCACGTCGCGGAAGACGCCGCGCCGCACCCCCTCCGCCACGATCGCCTCCACGCCCTTGTCGTAGCGGTCCTTCTGCGCGGCGAGGGCCCGGGCGATGCGCGGGGGCAGGTTCGGCTCCTCGCTGAAGAAGACGGTGAGAAACGAGCGGTTGGCGATGACGAAGCGCACGTGCTGCCGCACCACCCGGCGCAGCTTCTCCTCCGGGCCCAGGGCGGAGCGCTGCACGAGGGCCAATTCCCGCGTGAAGCCCTCGATGGTCTCTCGCGAGATCGCCGCGAGCATGTCCTCCTTGGCGTGGAAATAGCCGTAGAGGGAGGCTTTCGACATCGCGAGCCGCGCGGCGATCTCGTCGAGAGTGGCGGCGCGATAACCACGCTCCCGGAAGAGATCGGCCGCCGTGCGCAGGATGCGGTCGCGCACCGCCTGGCGCCTCGGCTCCATGCCGGGAGTCTACTTGACCCCGCGCGCCAGGCCGTGGTAAAAACTAGCCAGTTCAAAAAGTTGACCGCCTAGTTCACCACCAGACGCAGGAGGCTTCGGATGGATCGGCGCGTCATTCCCAGCTCGATGGACACGGTCTTCGAGTTCGACTACACCGTGCAGGCCGAGGACATGCGAGGCCTCTACGAGAAGGCCAAGCGGGACCAGTGGAATGCCACCCGCGACATCAAGTGGGACGCCCCCGAGCCCGCGGACGGCCGCGTCCTCGCCGACGAGCTGGTGGACATCCACGGCAGCCCCATCTGGGAGCGCCTCTCCGACAAGGACCGCGTCGAGCTCAATCGCCGCATCACCGCCTGGCGCCTATCGGTGCTTGTCTATGGCGAGCAGGGCGCGCTGCTCGCGTGCAGCCAGCTCGTGGACACCGTGAAGGGGACCGACGCCAAGTTCTTCCAGGCCACCCAGGTCGCCGACGAAGCCCGCCACAACGAGGTGCTCGAGCGCTACATCCAGCACCGGCTGGGCGGGCTCCATTACCCCATGCCGGAGAACGAGCGCTTCATCTTCGACGCGATCCTCACGGACTCCCGCTGGTACATCAAGACCATCGCGCTGCAGCTCGTGGCCGAGACCTTCGCGGTGTCCATGTTCCGGATGATGCAGGAGTGCGCG
>DASTYT010000102.1 GCA_035764725.1 Candidatus Methylomirabilota bacterium
TCCTGCACCTTCGCCGCGACTTTGCAGGGGTAGGGATCGGTGTCGAACTCGGTGATCCAGTCGACGCCGGACTTGCCGGAGACGAGGCTGTCCCAGTAGGCCTGTTTGCCGATACCGTTGGGGGCGACGACCCCAATCCCGGTGATGACCACGCGCCGCCCGTTCCGCATGCGTGCCTCCGCCCTAAATGGCTGAAAGTTAAAGCGAGGTTTCGCGTACGATAGCAAGAAATCAGGGTTAATCCAAGTTTCGCCCGGATTCGCGCTCGGCTACAATGTAGGGGTCGATGACGCCGAAACTCACGCGTCGCCAACTGCTCGCGCTCCCCCTCGGGCTGCTCGTCCTGCCGCGTCTGGCCTCGGCTGAGACTTCCATCAGGAAAACGTTTTCCTACCAGGCCGACATGGGCGTGCTCTTCGACCTCCTGACCTTCCACGTGACCGGTACAGTGGTCGAGGAGATCGACTACGCGGCCGGTCGCTACCGCGTGGTACTCACTGGCGAGGGCTCCGGAGTCACGCATCGAACGGAGTCGCTCGGCATGATCCGCGGCGGCCGCTTCCTCCCCACTGCCTCGTGGAGCGGCGGCGCGATCCGGGGCCGCGAGAACCGCTCGTCGACTCTCTACGACTATGAGCGGGGCACGATCGAGTTCCACTCGGTCGGGCGCACGCTGATTCTCGGCCGCCTGCGACAGGTGGACGACGTGCTCAAGCTGCCGACGGGGCACCCGGTGGACGACCTCGCGTCAGCCACGCTCAACTTCGCCGCGGGTCAGCTCGAGTCGGACCGTGATGGCTCCTACCACACGGAGGTGGTCCGGCGCGCCAAGGCGGAGAACGAGGGGCCCGACGACGTCTCCCCGAGCGGCTATCGGGCCGAGCTGGTGCCGCTCCGGTTCCGCGTCTCCACGGACCCCGCGACGGGCCGGCTCCGCGCCACCATCGACATCACGCGCTTTTCGTCCTGGGCCCGCACTAACCAGCCCGCCCACGTGACGTTCGATCACGCCCGCCACCTCGAGTCGGTGAAGTCCTCGCTCATGCTGGGCAGCTCCGTGAACGTCCGCCTCACCTCGTCCAGCTGATCCGCGCCCTCATGGGGTTCGATCTCGTCGCCCTTGGAGAGGTCATGCTCCGGCTCGCCGCGCCGCCGCCGGAACGGCTCGAGCAGGTGGTCGCGCTCAACGTCCAGATCGGGGGCTCCGAGGCCAACGTGGCGGCCGCATGCGCGCGGCTGGGGATGCGCACGGCGCTGATCACCGGTCTCCCGGCGGGGCACCCTTGGGCCGACCGCGCGGTCCGCGAGCTGACCAGCCACGGCGTCGACTGCTCGGGGGTCCGGCGACCGGAAGGCACGCGCATGGGCCTCTATTTCCTCGAGTACGCGCCGCCGCCGCGGCCGGTTCGCATTCACTACGATCGCCGCGATTCGGCGGCGAGCCGGCTCGTCGCGGACGATATCGACTGGTCCATCCTGCGGGGCGCTCGTCTCCTGCATCTGTCCGGGATCACGCCGGCGCTGGGCGAGGGGCTGCGCGGAGTCATCCGTCGCGCGATCGCCGAAGCCGCCGCCGCGAGCGTCCCTGTCTCGTTCGACGTGAATTACCGCTCGCGCCTCTGGACGCCGAAGGAGGCGCGGCAGTTCCTGGTCGAGGTGCTGCCCGCGGTCCGCTATCTCTTCGTGGGGTCCGACGACGCGGACACGGTGTTCGAGCTGCGCGGCTCGGCCAGCGCGGTGCTGAAGGATCTCCGTGCCCTCGCCCCCCGCGCCACCATCGCGCTCACGCTCGGTGAGTCGGGGGCCGCCGTGCTCGATGGCGACGTCGAATGGACGCCGCGCAAGCGCTATGCCGTCACGGTGGTGGACCGGGTGGGGGCCGGGGATGCCTTCGCCGCGGGCTTTCTGTGGGCCATGCTCGACGGTCGGGGCGCCCAGGTAGCCGTGGACGCCGCCACCGCGCTGGCGGCCCTCAAGTGCACGATCTGGGGGGACATCGCCCTCGTGTCGCTCGCTGAGCTCATGGAGCTGATGGCCACCGACAGCACCGAGATCCGCCGCTAGGGCCTCCGCCTCCGGCGGGATACCAGGGGTCGTCGTTCGGTCCCTCGACCCCTACTACAGAGTGTTATGATCCCCTCGTGGAGCGAGAGCCGCGGGGCGTCGATCGAATCCTGGACGGCCTCGACAGCCCTCAGCGGGTGGCTGTCATGCACGAGGCGGGGCCGCTGCTCATCATCGCCGGCGCGGGGACCGGTAAGACCACGGTCATCACCCGGCGCATCGCGTATCTCATTGCCAGCCGCCGCGCGCGCCCGTCCGAGATCCTGGCCCTCACGTTCACTGACAAGGCCGCCGCCGAGATGGAGGAGCGGGTCGACACCCTCGTCCCCTACGGCTACGCTGACGTGCAGATCTCGACCTTTCACGCGTTCGGCGATCGCCTCATCAAGGAGAACGCCCTCGAGCTCGGTCTCACACCGGACTTTCGGGTGCTCACGCGGGCCGAGCAGGTGATCTTCCTCCGCGACCATCTCTTCGAGTTCCCGCTGCGTCACTACCGCCCTCTGGGCGACCCCACCCGGCACCTGCAGGCCATCCTGAGCCTGTTCAGCCGGCTCAAGGACGAGGACGTGGGGCCCGACGAGTACCTCGCCCACGCGGAGGCGCTGCTCGCGGCGGCGGTGGACGACGAGGCCCGCCTGCAGGCGGAGGAGCATCTGGAGCTCGCGCGGACGTACTCGCAGTACCAGACCCTCATGGCGCGGCTGGGCCAGGTGGATTTCGGAGATCAGATCGTCGAGTCGCTCCGCCTCTTCCGCACACGCCCCCACGTGCTGCGGCGCTACCAGGACCGCTTCAAGTTCATCCTGGTGGACGAGTTCCAGGACACCAACTACGCGCAGTTCGAGGTGGTGAAGCTCCTCGCCGCGAAGAATCGCAACGTGGCGGTGGTGGGCGACGACGATCAGGCCATCTTCCGCTTCCGCGGCGCGTCGATGAGCAACATCCTCGACTTCGATCGCACCTATCCCGACGCGCGCAAGGTAGTGCTGCAGGAGAACCGCCGCTCGCCCCAGGCCGTCCTCGACGCCGCGTACCGGCTCATCCAGCACAACAACCCCGACCGCCTGGAGGTCGCTCAGCAGATCGACAAGCGGCTTATCGCCCGCACACCCGACGGCGGGGAACGCCTAGGCAAGGCGCCCGAGCATCTCGCGTTCGACACGCTCTCCAGCGAGGCCGATCACATCGCGGCCATGATCGCCGAGGGTCACGCGGCGGGGCGGCCGTTGAAGGACTATGCCATCCTCGTCCGGGCCAACCACGACGCCGACGCGTTCCTCCGCGCCCTCAACATGCGCGGGCTCCCGTGGACCTTCTCGGGGAACGCGGGGCTCTACGGGCGGCCCGAGGTGCGGCTGCTCATTGCCTTCTTGCGCGCTGTGGCGCTGTCCGACGAATCGGTGAGCCTGCACTACCTCGCGTCCTCCGATATCTACCAGGTGCCCATCGTCGACCTCACCAAGTGCGCCACGCTGGCCCATCGGCGGAACCGCACGCTGTTCGACGTGCTCCACGATCCGCCGGCGGAGCTGCAGCTGAGCGAGGAGGGCCGCGCCGCGGTGCGGCGACTCGTGACCGATCTCCTCCGGTACATGGAGCTCGCGCGCGAGATGCCCACCGGCGAGCTCTTGTACCAGTTCCTCGTGGACTCGGGCCTCATGACCCGCTACGCGAAGGCGCCTGCGGAGCTCGAGCAGGAGGTCAAGAACGTCAGCAAGTTCTTCAACCGCGTCCGCGACGCGGCCAACGTGCTCAGCTACAACCGAGTCCGGGAATTCGTCCTCCATCTCGAAGCGCTGATGGACGCGGGAGACGATCCTGCGGTCGTCGAGGCCGATGCCGATACGCCCGCGGTCCACGTTCTCACCGTGCACAAGGCGAAGGGACTCGAGTGGCCGGTTGTGTTCATGGTGAACTGCGTACAGAACAAGTTTCCGTCGACCCGTCGCTCCGAGCCCGTGGAGATGCCCGCCGCCCTCATCAAAGACGCGCTCCCCGGCGGGGACTTTCACCTCCAGGAAGAGCGCCGGCTCTTCTATGTGGGCATGACCCGCGCCCGAGATCTCCTCTACTTCACCAGCGCCGAGGACATGGGCGGCACTCGGCGCTGGAAGGTGAGCCAGTTCGTGCTGGAGGCTCTCGACCTGCCCAAGGAGGCGGCCCGCCCCACGCGCGTCCGGGCCATCGAGGAGCTGATGCGGCACGCCCCGCTGCCCGAGGGGCAGGTGGGCGCGTTCGAGATCCTGGCTCCGGACGCCGAGCTCACGGTGAGCCACCACCAGGTGGACGATTACCGCACCTGCCCGCTCAAGTACCAGTACGTGCACCTGCTGCGCATCCCGCTACGGCAGCACCACGCGATCGTGTACGGCAGCGCGCTGCACACCGCGGTCGAGTTCTATCTGCGCCGGCGCGCGGTGGGGAACTTCACCTCGCTGGAGGATTTCCTCCGCGCCTTCGAGGACGCCTGGCGGAACGAGGGCTTTCTCACGCGCGAGCACGAGGAGCAGCGCAAGCGCGCGGGCATCGAGGCGCTCACGCGCTTCTACCACGAGGAGGAGGCTTCGGGCGGCAAGCCGGCGTCGGTAGAGCAGGAGTTCGTGTTCGGGCTCGGCCCCACGCGCGTCAGGGGGCGGTTCGACCGGATCGACGAGGAGCCCGGCGGCACCGTGATCGTGGACTACAAGTCGAGCGACGTCATCGATCAGAAGGTCGCCGATCGTCGGGCCCGGCAGAGCCTCCAGCTGAAGATGTATGCTCTGGCCCATCGGCACGCGACGGGGCGGTTGCCGGCCCGGGTGGAGCTGCGCTTCCTCGAGTCGGGTCTCGCCGGGCGTCACGTGCCCACCGAGCAGGATCTGGCCGAGGCGGAGCGGGCGATCCTGGAGGCGGCAGCAGGCATCCGGGGTCGGCGCTTCGAGGCCACGCCCGGGTACCAGACCTGCCGATTCTGTGCGTACAACCAGATCTGCCCGAGCACCGCGACTCGCGAGTGAAGGAGAGGATGCGATGAAGCTCACCGCCAACGGCATCGACATCAACTACGAGCTCGAGGGGCAGGGACCGGTCGTCACGTTCAGCCACTCCCTGGCCTGCAGCCTCGCGATGTGGGACGAGCAGGTGGCAGCCCTCCGCGGGCGCTACCGCGTCCTTCGCTACGACACGCGCGGCCACGGCGGAACGAGCGCGCCCGCCGGCGCGTACACCCTCGAGCAGCTGGCCGATGATCTCCACGCCCTGCTGGGCGGGCTCGGGATCACCGAAACGCACTTCGTGGGCCTTTCCATGGGCGGAATGATCGGGCAGGTCTACGCGCTGAAGCACCCCAAGATGGTGAAGAGCCTCGTCCTCTGCGATACCACGAGCCGCTACCCGGCGGCCGCCGTCCCGATCTGGGAAGAGCGCATCCGCACTACCGAGGCCAAGGGCATGGAGCCGCACGTCGAGCCCACGCTGGGCCGCTGGTTCACCGCGCCATTCCGCGTGCGCCGCAAGGACATGATGACGCGCGTGGGCGCGCTGATCCGGAACACGCCGCCCCAGGGCTACATCGGCTGCTGTCACGCCCTTCCCAAGATCAATGTCACCGACCGCCTCGGGACGGTGACGTGCCCCGCGCTCGTCATCGTCGGCGAGGAGGATCCGGGCACGCCGCTGGAGATGGCCCGCGACATCCACGCCGCGCTGCCGTCCGCGGAGCTCGCCGTGTTGCGCTCGGCATCGCACCTCTCGAACCTCGAGCAGCCCGAGGAGTTCAATCGCGTGCTGCTGCGCTTCCTCGACAAGGCGTCCGGCCAGAGCCCGCTCTAGTGCCCGTCGCCGCGGCGCCGCTCATCCGGAGGCTGCGGCTCGCGGCGGGACTGACGCTCTTCGCGTACGTCGCCAGCCATCTCCTCAACCATGCCCTGGGGCTGGTCTCCTACGGGGCGATGGAGGCGGGGCTGACATGGGCCCTTGTCCTCTGGCGGAGCGTGCCCGGTACGCTGGCGCTCTACGGGGCGTTCCTCACTCATCTGGCGCTGGGGCTCTGGTCGCTCTATCGGCGCCGGACGCTGCGAATGCCGCCGTGGGAGGCTGCCCAGCTCGTGCTGGGCCTCGCCATTCCAACCCTCCTGCTTTTCCACGTGGCGGGCACGCGTCTCACCGACGACCTCCTGGGCACGACACCGTCGTATGCCCGGGTGCTCCTCTTCCTGTGGACGGTCGAGCCGGTGGCGGGGATCCGGCAGGTGCTCCTCCTGCTGATCGCCTGGATCCACGGCTGCATGGGCGTCCATTTCTGGCTACGCTTCCGGCCTTGGTACGGGCGGGCCGCCCGGGTCCTCTACGCGCTCGCTCTCCTCGTGCCCGTCCTCGCACTCCTGGGCTTCGCGGCCGGCGCCCGCGAGGTCTCGGCCATCGCGCGGACGACGCCGGGCTTCGCCGAGCGACTCGGGCGGACTCCGGGCCCGCTCAGCGCGGAGGAGCGCGCCGCGCCGGGCCGGGTCCTCCAGCTGGCCCTCGCGACCTACGGCGTCGCGCTCGCCGGCGTGCTGGCCGCGCGTGGGATGCGCGCGCTCCAGCGTCGACGCGGCGACTCGATACGGATCAGCTATCCTGACCGACGCGAGGTGGCGGTACCGCGCGGCTGGTCCGTGCTCGAGGCCAGCCGCTTCGCCCGCGTGCCGCATGCCTCCGTGTGTGGGGGCCGTGGCCGCTGCTCGACGTGCCGGATCCGCGTGCTCGGGGGCGTGCGCGACCTGCCCCCGCCCAGCGCCGACGAGCGGCGCGTGCTCGAGCGGCTGGGCGCGCCGGCCAATGTCCGGCTCGCCTGCCAGCTCCGGCCCGCTCGCGACCTCGCGGTCGTGCCGCTCATGCCCGCGGTCCTCGCCCCCCGCGACGCCGCGCTTCAAGTGGGCGCCCGTCACGGGCGAGAGCGCGAGATCGCTGTTCTCTTCGCCGATCTCCGCGGCTTCACGCGTCTGGCCGAGCACAAGCTGCCGTTCGACGTCGTGTTCTTCCTCAACCGTTACTTCGAGGCGGTCGGCAGCGCGATCGCCGATGCTGGCGGGCTCGTCAACCAGTTCACCGGCGACGGCGTCATGGCGCTCTTCGGCGTGGAAGGGGGCGGCGATGCGGGGAGCCGGCAGGCGCTGGCTGCCGCGGGCGCGATGGTGGGGCGCGTACGCGCTCTGGGCGAGGCGCTGGGTGAGGAGCTCGACGCCCCGCTGCGGCTCGGCATCGGCATCCACGTGGGGCCCGCCGTGGTGGGAGGCATGGGGTACGGCCAGGCGTTTTACCTCACTGCGGTGGGGGACACCGTTCACGTCGCCGCCCGCCTCGAGGCGCTCACGAAGGACTACGGCTGCGAGCTGGTGATCTCGAGCGACGTGGCGACCCGCGCGCGCATCGACGTGAGCGACCTCACGCGGCACGAGATCACCCTCCGGAACCGGGAGACGCCCCTCACCGTGATCGTGGCGCCCACTGCCGCCGTGCTCGCCGATCGGCTGGCCCGCGCCGATGATAGAGTCGGAAGCAGATCATGAATCCGTCTCCCGAGCCCTCGTTCGCGGCGCGGGCGCGCGCCCTCGTGCAGGCGGGGAGGGTCGGTGCCCTCGCCACGCACTCCCGCCAGCGTCCCGGCTACCCGTTCGGCTCGGTGGCACCCTACGCCGCGGACGAGCAGGGCCGTCCCGTGTTTCTCATCAGTGGGCTGGCGCTGCACACGAAGAATCTCGAGGCCGATCCACGGGCCACCCTGCTCGTCACCCCGCCCGAGCCGGTAGACGATCCACTCGCCGCCCCGCGCGTTACCGTGCTTGGCGAGGCGCGCCGCCTCGACCCCAGCGAAGCCGCCGCGGACCGCGCGCGCTACCTGGCGCAGCACCCCAGCGCCGCGATGTGGGTGGACTTCGCGGACTTCGCCTTCTGGCGCCTCGAGGTGACCGGCGCCTACTTCGTGGGCGGGTTCGGAGCGATGGACTGGATCACACGCGACGCATACGTCGAGGTCACCCCATGAGCGCGCCGGCGCGCGATCCCGCGCGGGCCGAGGCTGCGAGCATGGCGGCCCTGATCGAGCGTGCGGAGGCGGATCTCGCCATCGCGGAGGAGCCGTCGCGCTTCGCGGCGGCCCTGGAGTCGGGCGCGCCGGCCGGCGACCCGCGTGACGGGCGACGGGCATGACGGACTGGACCCTCGCCGGCCTCGCCGCGGCCATTCGTGCCCGCAAGATCTCGCCGCTCGAGATCACGCGCGACTGCCTCGCGCGCGTCGAGCAGCTGGACCCCCGCCTCCGCGCCTTCATCACGGTGGACCGGGACGGCGCGCTCGCGCGCGCCCAATCGCTGGAAGCGGACGCGATGGCGGGACGTTGGCAGGGTCCTCTGCATGGGGTACCGCTCGCCCACAAGGATCTGTTCCGCATCGCGCCGCTGCCGACCTCGTGCGGCAGCAAGACCGCCGAGTACTTCGTGTGCGAGCGCGACGCCACCGCGGTGACGCGGCTGACCGACGCCGGCGCGATCACGCTGGGCAAGCTCAACATGGCCGAGCTCGCCATGGGCCCCTACGGCGACAACGCGCACCACGGCGACGTGCAGAACCCGTGGCGGATGGGGCATGTGTCCGGCGGCTCGTCCAGCGGCTCGGGTGCCGCGGTCGGCGCGGGGCTCGCGCTTGGCGCGCTCGGCACGGACACCGGCGGGTCCATCCGGCTGCCCGCGGGGTGCTGCGGCATCGCCGGCCTCAAGCCCACCTATGGCCGCGTGAGTCGCGCGGGGGCGATGCCGCTGTCCTGGTCCATGGATCACATCGGCCCCATGGCCCGCACGGTCAGGGACGTCGCGCTGATGCTCGAGGTCATCGCGGGTGAGGATCCCGAGGACGCCACCGCGAGCGCGCGTCCGGTCGACGACTATCTCGCCGGGCTCGAGCGGCCGATCCGGGGGCTCCGCGTCGCCCTCGCCGACAACTACTACTTCGACGGCGTGGCACCGGAGGTCACGCGCGCCGTCCATGACATGGCCCATGCGCTCGAGCGGCTGGGCGCGCGCGTCGAGCCGCTGCGCCTGCCCGATCCCCAGGTGATCCACGATGTCAGCGGGATCGTGGCCCGCGCGGAGAGCACGGTGGTGCACACGCGCATCCTCCGCGAGCGTCCCCATGAGCTGCAGCCCTCCGTGCGGGCGCGGCTCGAGGTGGGCGAGCGCATCAGCGCCCACGACTATCTGCAGGCGCTGCGGCTACGGGCGCGGCTGACGCGCGAATTCATCCAGGACGTGTTCGACGACGCGGATCTCGTGCTCGTGCCGGCCACGCCTACCCCGGCCCCCGCGCTCGCCGAGGTCACCGCCGGGGACGGCGAGGCCATCGCCGCGCGCATGGGGCGCTTCTCGCGCCTCACGCGTCCCTGGAATGGGCTCGGCCTGCCCGTGCTGGCGCTGCCGTGCGGCGCCTCCCCAGACGGGCTTCCCATCGGGGCTCAGATCGTCGGCCGACCCTTCGATGAGGCGACTGTGCTGCGCGCGGGCCATGCCTACGAGCAGGCGACCGACTGGCACCGCCGCCGGCCGGTGCTCCCCTGAGCGCGACGCTCAGCGGGCGAGCGCGTAGACGAGCCGGTAGAGGGCGAGGGACACGTCGGGCGCGGCGCCGTGGCGCGTGAGGTGCTCGGTGTCGAGGAGGGCACGCACGGCGCCTTCGACGAGCTCCGGGTCGAGCCCCTCCACCATCACCACCCAGCGTGCGAGGGTGTCGGGCCTATCCAGGAGCTTCTTCTCCGCGGTGCGGACGATCGTCATGTCGACGTCGGCTTCGCAGAGATGTGCCCCCACGATCCCGGCGCGCGCCGCCGCGGCGGGCAGGGCGGTGCTGCTGAGCCAGGCGCGCAGCACGTCCTCGCGGCCGGCGAGTGGGCCGAGCTCGAGCGTGGCGAGCACGCCTCCCATGCCCACGCCGAGCGACGCCGTCGTGCGGCACGCAGTGCGGCGATTGTTGCGGAAGAGCTGGATGCACTTCGACGTCCATGGCGTGGGCGCTTCGAGACGCGCCAGATAGGCCGGGCTCTGAAGCACCGCCACGGAGTCGGTCTCGTAGAGGGTGAAGTATGTCGGGTTGCCGGCGATCGCGTTGTAGCGGCGGCCGCGCAGAAAGCCGGGGACGCTCACGCGCTCCGGAATGTGCTCGCTGGTGTGCCAGTGGTCGAACTCCGCGTCGCCACCCGGCGCGATGTCGTTCCAGATCGCGAGCACGGCGGAGCCGGCGAGGGGCATGCCCTGACCCTACCGGGCGGTCGGCCGCGGCGTCAAGGTCGGCGTCGCCGCGTGCGCTAGACTAGGGCCATGCCCGACTCGGCGGTGACCGTGTCCGGGACCGCTCGGGCCCGGGGCGGTCTCCTCCAGCGACTGTTCGGCACCTTTCGCGCCGCATATCTCCCCATCCTCGTCACGTACTTCGCGTGGGGCGCCAGCGGCATCACGGGGGTGGCCGCGCTGTACTTCCAGAAGGACTCGCTGCGGCTCACGCCGGCCGACGCCGCGGGCATCGGGTTCTGGCTGGGCCTGCCGTGGAGCATGAAGATGATCGTGGGCGTCGCGTCCGACGCCTTCCCGATCCTCGGCAGCCGGCGAAAGGCGTATCTGATCCTCGGTACCCTTTGTTCGCTCGTCGGCTACGCGCTGGTGGCGTGGAGCGTGACGACGCGAGACGGGTACCTGGCGGCAATGCTCCTCGTGGTGATCGGCTTCATGATCCAGGACGTGGTGGCCGACGCGCTCTCGGTGGAGGTGGCGCGAAGCGACGATGAGGTCGCGCAGGTGCAGACCCTCGGCCGCGTTGCGCTGCTCGTGGGAACCATCAGCGTCGGTTATGCCAGCGGCGTCATCGCCGCCGCCCTCGGGCCGCGCCCGGTGTTCGCGATCGCCGCCGCCTTGCCGGTCGTTGTGGCGGTCGCGGCCTTGTTCATTCGCGTGCCGCCGCGCGCCGCCGCCCCGCCCGCCGCGGCCGCCGATGGCCCGCTGGAGGGTGGTCGCACGCGCCTCGTGCTGGGGGCGGGTCTTGCCTACGCCGCGTTCAGCGTGGGCCTCGAACTGCTCGACATCCCGTTCACGCAGGAGATCGTGCTCGCGGTGTCGGCGGTGCTCATCGTGGTGCTCCTCCGGCAGATCGGGCTGTCGCGGGCGGTGGCGATCTCCGCTTTCGTGATCTTCCTCTTCCGGGCAGTCCCCGGCGTGGGGCAGGGCTACAGCTACTGGGCCATCGATCACCTGGGCTTCGACCAGCAGTTCCTCGGCATCCTCGCCCAGGTGAGCTCGGTGCTGAGCCTGGCCGGCCTCCTCGTCTTTCGCAAGACGATCACGCGCCGGCCGGTGAGCTTCACGATCTTCTGGGTGACCATCGCCGGATTCCTCCTCTCGCTCCCGACCATCGGGCTCTTCTACGGGGCCAACGAGTGGTTCGGGCTGTCGCCGCGGGCCTTCGCGTTCATCGACACCACGATCTCGGCGCCGCTGGGCCAGCTCGCGATGGTGCCCATGCTCGTGCTCATCGCCAAGTCGGCGCCGGAGGGTGCGGAGGCGACCATGTTCGCGGTCATGGCCTCGCTCATGAACCTGGCGCTCTCCGCCAGTGAGCTGGGCACGCGCTATCTCAACACGGCGTTCGCGGTCACGCAGCAGGACTACGTCGGGCTCGGCCGGTTGATGATCCTCGCGAGCTCGATCGGGCTCGTTCCTCTCCTCGCGCTGCCGCTCCTGAGGCGGGAAGAGGCGCGCGCGGCCGCCGTCGCCGCCGTGGCACCTGCGCCGGCGACGCCCGTGGCGGGTGGGGCGCAATGACCGCCCGCCGCGCTATAGTGAGCGGCGGAGCGATGGCATGACCTCCCTCCCGCGCAGGCCCTGGTCCGCGGTTGTCCGGCTCCTCGAGCGGGACGAGCGCGTGTTCGCCTTCCTCCTCGCGGTGGTGATGGTGGGCGGACTGGCGACCCTCGGGCTCGCTCCCCTGCGCCCCCGCTACCGCTTCGACGTCTTCTCGCTCGTACTGTGGTTCGCCGCGTACAAGGCGTGCATCCTCATGTGGGTGACGGTGAACCCCCGAGCGACCCGCTTCATCTTCAGCGGGGCCCTCGCGGTGGACCTCCTCCTCGTGTTCGCGCTGCTGTACCTCACGGGCGGCGGCGACAGCCTCTACTACCTGCTCTTCTTCCCGCTGGTGGCGGTCAACGCCTACTACTTCGGCCGCGCCGTGGGCATGCTGGTGACCCTGATCGCCGGCCTTCTCTACGCTACCTCCTCGTGGCTGGTGCCGCCGTGGGTCGGCTGGGTGCCCGTGATGATCCTCGTGGCCTTCTTCGGGTTGCCTGCCTTCGCCGTGGCGCACGTCGCCGAGCGCGAGCGCCGCGGCCGCGCCGAGGTTGAACGGCTCAATGCCGATCTCACGGGCACTCTGACCCGGCTCCAGGCCGCCCAGCACGAGCTGGTCGTCGCCGAGCGCATGGCGACGGTGGGCAGGCTCTCGCTGAAGATGGCCCACGAGGTGCGCAACCCTATTGCCGCCATCGGTCTCAACGCGGAGATGCTGGGCGACATCGTGGGCGAGCGCGCGGACGCGGAGATGGTAGAGGCCAAGGGGCTGGTCGGCGCGATCCGCGATCAGGTGGGCGCGCTCGACGCCCTGACCGAGGAATACCTCGCCTTCGCGCGCTTTCCGCGCCCGCAGTTCGAGGAGGACTCGGTGAACGACATGGTATTGGCGCTCATCGATTTCGTGCGGCCGCTCGCCTCCCGCCAGGGCATCACCTTGCGGGCGGAGACCGATCCTTCTGTCCCGTCGATGGCGATCGACCGCTCCCTGCTGCGCCAGGCCGTCCTCAACCTGATCAAGAACGGGTTCGAGGCGCTGTCCCAGGGCGGGAGCATCACCGTGACGACCCGCTGCGTCGAGGACAGCGTCGAGATCGCGGTGAGCGACAGCGGACCGGGCATCAACGAGGAGGTCGGCCGTCGACTGTTCGAGCAGTTCTTCACCACCAAGCCCCAGGGTACCGGTCTCGGCCTGTCGATCACGCGTCAGATTGCCGAGGAGCACGGCGGCCAGATCCAGTGGTCGAGTCGCCCCGGCGCGGGGGCGACGTTCACCATCACGGTGCCGATCAAGAGACCCGAGCATGCCTGAGATCACGCCACCCACCCTGCTGGTCGCCGACGACGATCCCGCCGTACGCCAGAGCCTCGAGCGCACCCTGGCCCGGGAGGGCTACAGCGTGCTGCTCGCGCCCGACGGCCAGGCCGCGATGGAGCGGCTGCGCGAGGGTGGAGTCGATCTTCTCCTTTCCGACCTCCGCATGCCCGGGCTCAACGGGCTCGAGCTCTTGCGCGAGGTGAAGGCGGCGCAGCCGGACGTCGACGTGATCATGCTGACCGCGTTCGGCACCGTCGAGGAGGCGGTCACCGCGATGAAGGACGGGGCGGTGGACTTCCTCACCAAGCCGTTCCAGCGCGCCCAGCTGATCCGCGTCATCCGCAAAGCGCTCGAGCGCCGCGAGCTGATCGCGGAGAACCGCGCCCTGCAGCGGCGCCTCGACGACCTCCTGGCCCAGGGCAACATCATCGGCGTCAGCCCGGTGTGGCGGGCCACCATGAGTCTCGTGGAGCAGGTCGCCAACAGCTCCGCCACCGTCCTCATCCATGGCGAGAGCGGGACGGGCAAGGAGCTCCTGGCGCGCGCAATTCATGACCGATCAGCTCGGCGCAATGGCCCTTTCGTGGCGGTCAATTGTGCCGCGCTGCCTGAGACTCTGCTCGAGTCTGAGCTGTTCGGGTACGAGAAGGGCGCCTTCACGGGAGCGGCCGCTCGGAAGGAGGGCCGCTTCGAACTGGCCGACGGCGGGACCCTCTTCCTCGACGAGGTCGCCGACCTCTCCCCGGTTACCCAGCCCAAGATCCTTCGGGTTCTGCAGGAAGGCGAGTTCGAGCGGCTCGGGGGTACCAAGACCAGCAAGGTCGACGTCCGCATCGTGACCGCGAGTAATCAGGACCTCTCGGCGCTGGTCAAGGAGAAGCGCTTCCGCGAGGACCTCTTCTACCGACTGAACGTCATCACGATCACGGCGCCGCCGCTGCGCGACCGTCCCGAGGACGTGCCGGTGCTCGCCCAGCACTTCCTCCGGATCTACGCGGCCAAGAACAACCGGAACCTGGTCGGATTCTCGGAAGACGCATTGCGCTGCTTCGAGAGCTACGCCTGGCCGGGCAATGTGCGCGAGCTGGAGAACGTGGTGGAGCGGGCGGTGGTGCTGGCCCGCGGCCAGTCCATCGAGGTCGGAGACCTCCCCGACAAGGTCACCGCGCGCGCCATCGTGGTCGAGCGGCCCACGCCGGGCGAGGGCGAGGGAACGGAGGGGGTCCTGCGCATCCGGGTGGGCACGCCGCTGGCGGATGTCGAGCAGCGCATGCTCGAGGAGACCCTCCGTATGACCCGCGGCAACAAGACCCTGACCGCGAAGCTCCTCGGCATCGATCCCAAGACGGTGTTCCGCAAGCTCAAGGCGGCCGAGGAGGAGGAGGAGGCCGAGGAGGGCGACGACGCCTCCGCCGCCGAGCGGCCGGGCGCTTGATCGATGGCGTTCACGGAGATCCTGTACGCGGTCGAGGACGGCGTGCTCACGCTGACCCTCAACGGGCCTGCCAAGCTCAACGCGCTCACGCGCACCATGCTCGCCGAGCTGCTGGAGGCGCTGGAGCGTGCCGATGCCGACGACAGCGTGCGCGCCGTCATCGTCACCGGCGCGGGCCGCGCGTTCTGCGCGGGGGCGGATCTCTCCGCGGGCGGGAAGACCTTCGATCGCGCGGCCCGCCCCGACGGGGATTCCGCGGCGCCGCACCGCGACGGCGGCGGTCTCTTCACCTTGCGCGTCTACGCCCTCAAGAAGCCCGTCATCGCGGCCATCAACGGCGCCGCGGTGGGCTTTGGCGCGACCATGACGCTGCCGATGGACATCCGCATCGCGTCCTCGGCGGCGCGCATGGGCTTCGTGTTCAGCCGTCGTGGCGTCGTGCCCGAGGCCGCGAGCACCTGGTTCCTGCCCCGCGTGGTGGGGATCAACCAGGCCGCTGAGTGGGTGTACACCGGCCGTGTCTTTCCCGCCGCGGAAGCGCTGGCGGGTGGGCTCGTGAGTCGGGTGGTCGAGCCGGATGCTCTCTTGCCCACCGCGCGCGCCCTCGCCCGCGAGATCGCGGACAATACGTCCGCGGTGTCCGTGGCGCTGGCCCGGCAGATGATGTGGACGCTGCTCGGCGCGGATCACCCGATGGCCGGGCACCGCCTCGACTCGCGCGCCATGGAGTACATGGGCCGCTCCCCCGACGCCTACGAGGGCGTCACGTCGTTCCTCGAGAAGCGTCCGCCGCGCTTCACCATGCGCCCGAGCAAGGACATGCCGCCGTTCTACCCCTTCGGAGACGCCCGCCCATTCACGCCCTGAGCGGCACCACGCTGCTCTGTCTGGTGATCCTCGGCAACACGTTCCTCGTCGGCGCCTTCGGCCCCGTGCTCCCCGACATCGCGCGCACCCACGGGCTCGTCGACTGGCAGCTCGGCGTGGTCGCGGGCGCGTTCGGTTTCGCGCGCATGGCGGGCGCGATGCCCGCGGGGCTCATCGCGGCGCGGCACGTGGCGCTGACCCTGGTGCTCTCGCCGGTGTTCCTGTCGGTCGGGCTCGCCTGCGTCACCGTGGGCGGCAGCTTCGCGTGGCTCGTGCTGGGCCGGGCGCTCATGGGGGTCGGGCACACGCTGCTGATGGTCGGCGGTCTCACCGCGATCCTCCTCGACGACAAGGGCGCGGATGCATCGTTTCGTCTGAACACCTTCGAGTTCTCGGGCATGCTCGGCATCCTGGGTGGGCTGCTCGTGGTGGGCGTGCTCCCGGCGAGCTGGTCGTGGAATCTCTCCCTGGCGGTAGCGTCCTCGCCGCTCATCGTGAGCGCGCTCGTGGCGCGCGCGATCCAGCGTCGCTTCCCGCCGACGCCGCCGCCCGAGCGAGCGACCGCGAGCGCGTCCGCCGGCGGCGCGAGGCCGCGCGGCGCCCGCGTCTTCTGGCTGATGCTCGCGGTGGGCATCACCATGGCCTTCGCCTGGTCGTCGGTGAGCCAGTTCCTCGTCCCGCTGCGGGGCACGCGTGAGTTCGGGCTCGAGCGCGGGGGCATCTCACTGCTGCTGGCCCTCGCGCAGGTCGTGGACCTGATCGCCCTCCTGCCTGCCGGACGTCTCGCCGACCGCGTGGGCCGGCTTCCCGTCCTCGCGACCATGACCATGGTGCTGGGGCTCGGGGCCATCGGCACGGGGCTCGGGAGCTTTCCGCTCTTCGTGGCGGGCTGCGCGGGCTTGGGCCTCGGGCTTGCGGGCTGGATGCTCCCGCTCGGCATCGCGCGCGCGCACGGAGGCGCCGAGGGCCTCGCCTGGCGTACCGCGCTCTATCGGGTGGGAACGGATGCCGCGATCTTTCTCGGCCCGGTGGTGAGCGGTCTCCTCGGCGAGCGGGCGGCGCGGAGCTTCGTGGGGGTGATCGGCATGGCCGCGCTCGCGATGGGCGCCCGGCTGCTCCTCCGTCCGCTGCCGCGGTAGCGTCGCTCCGTGCCCCGGCGTATCCTCGGCGACATGTCTCGACACCGGCGCGCGCTCGGGCTCGGCCTCGCGCTGTGCGTGGTCGCGCTGTCCTCGCCCGCCGCCGCTGGGGAAGATCCCGCCTGGGGCCTGCTCCGCGCGGGCACGCAGGTCATCCTCGTCCGTCACGCGGCCACCGACATGAGCCAGCGTGACGACAAGGACGCGCCGCTCGCCGACTGTTCGCGCCAGCGCAATCTCACCGACGCGGGGCGGGCTGACGCACGCCGGATCCGGGAGGCGTTCCGGCTCCGGACGATCCCGGTAGGGCGGGTGCTCTCGAGCGCCTACTGTCGCTGCCTCGAGACGGCGCGCCTGGCCTTCGGCGAGCCGACGCCGTGGCTGCCGCTCCAGTCGTCAGAGAGCGATCTGGCGGTCCAGGCCGACCGCACCGCCGAGATTCACCGGCTCGCCGGCACCGTGCCCACCGGTGGGAACCTCGTCCTCGTCACCCACCAGTTCACCATCCGGGCCGCCACTGGCGTCGACGTGGCGGAGGGCGAGATGCTTGTGCTCTCGCCCCACGGCGACGGCACCTTCGAGATCCTCGGCCGGATGGCGCCGGAGGACCTACCCGTGCCGTGAACGGCGCGACCCCGCCCTCAGGCGGTGCGCGTGCGCAGGTGGAAGCTCTTGGGGCGGGTGAGGTGCTGGAAGCCCAGGTGCGAGAGCGAGCAACCCTTGCCACTGTCCTTGACGCCCACCCAGGGCAGGAGCGGATCCAGGTAGTCGCAGCGGTTGGCGTAGACGGTGCCCGCGTCGAGCTGGTCCATCAAGCGCTCCGCGCGCGTGGCGTTCTCGGTCCAGACGGAGGCGGTGAGCCCGTAGGGGCTGTCGTTCATCAGACGCATCGCCTCGGCGTCGTCGGCGACGGGCATGAGGCCAATGACCGGGCCGAAGCTCTCCTCCCACATCACGCTCATGCCGTGATTGACATCCACCAGCACGGTAGGCTCGCAGAAGTATCCGCGGCCCTTCCAGGGCGTGCCGCCGGTCAGCACGCGGGCCCCCCCGGCGCGGGCCTGGGCCACCTGAGTCTGCACGGTGGTCACCACCTTCTTCTGCGCACACGGGCCGAGGGTGGTGGCGGGATCCTCCGGGTCGCCCACGCGGTACTGCCGGACAAGCGCGACGTAGGCGTCGACGAAGCGGTCGAAGAGCGGCCGGGCCACGTAGATGCGCTCGATGCCGCAGCAGCTCTGGCCCGCGTTGTAGAACGCGCCGTCGACCAGGTTCTCCACCGCGAAGTCGAAGTTGGCGTCCTCCGCGACGTAGGCGGGATCCTTGCCCCCCAGCTCGAGGCCCGCGTCGATGAAGCGGCTCGCCACGTGCCCGTGGATCTCGCGCCCGCCCTCCACCGAGCCGGTGAAGGAGACGTAGTCCACCTGGCCCGAGCGGATCACCTTGGCGGCGAGCGCGTGGTCCATCGGCGTGGCGGCGATCAGGCCTGCGGGCAGGCCGGCCCGGGCGAAGGCAGTCACGAAGTGATCGGCGCAGAGGGGCGTGAGGCGGGCGTGCTTGACGAGCACCGCGTTGCCCGCGAGGAGGGCGGGGACGATCACGTTCACGGCGATGAGCAAGGGATAGTTCCACGCGGCGATGTCGAGGACGACGCCGAGCGGCTCGTGACGGATGAAGCGGCGAAAGCCCTCCTTGGGCGGCAGGGCCTCGTCGGCGAGGGCGGGCGCCGCGATGCGGCACATGGTCTCCGCGCGGTCGATCATGGTGTTGATCTCGTTCCGCGCCTGCTGGATCGGCTTCCCCATCTGGCGGGTGATCTCGAGGGCAACCTGGTCCGCCTGGGCGCGGAAGGCCGGCACCATCTGGGCGACGATCTTCACCCGCTCGGCCACCGGCGTCTGCCGCCAGTCGCGCTGGGCGCGGCGCGCACGCACCACGGTGGCGGCCAGCTCGGACTCGGAGATCGCGGTGACCTCGCGGTAGGGCTCCTCGGTGGCGGGATTGACGAGCGTCCAGGTCTGGTTCATGCCGGCGAGCTTACCGCAGTGCTATGCTGCGCGACATGAAGACTCGCACCGAGACCGACACGATGGGCCCCATCGAGGTGCCCGCCGACCGCTACTGGGGCGCGCAGACCCAGCGCTCGCTCGAGCATTTCAAGATCGGGGGCGAGCGCTTCCCGCGCGAGTTCATCCGGGCGCTGGGACTCGTCAAGAAGGCCTGCGCCCAGGTCAACCGCGAGCTGGGCTTGCTGCCCGCCGACAAGGCGGACGCGATCCTCCGCGCCGCCGACGAGGTCATCGCGGGCGGCCTCGACGATCACTTCCCGCTGGTGATCTGGCAGACGGGCAGCGGCACCCAGACCAACATGAACGCCAATGAGGTCATCGCCAACCGGGCCAACGAGCTGCTGGGCGGCGTGCTGGGGTCGAAGAAGCCCGTGCACCCGAACGATGACGTGAACCGCTCCCAGTCCTCCAACGACGTGTTTCCCACCGCCATGCACGTGGCGGAGCTCGAGCAGCTCGAGGGGCGTCTGCTCCCTGCCGTCACCGCGCTCCGCGGCGCGCTCGATGCCAAGGCGCGGACCTTCGCGGACATCGTCAAGATCGGGCGCACCCATCTCCAGGACGCGACGCCCATCACGCTGGGCCAGGAGATCTCCGGCTGGGTGGCGATGCTCGATCACGCCCTCGCCGGCCTGCGGGCCGGCCTCCCCGCGCTCGGCGAGCTCGCCATCGGCGGCACCGCGGTCGGCACGGGGCTCAACGCCCCCGCCGACTTCGGGGAACGCGTGGCCGCGGCGCTCGCGCGCCTGACCGGTCGCGCCTTTGTGAGCGCCCCCAACAAGTTCCAGGCCCTCGCCTCGCACGAGGCCGATCTCCAGGCCTCGGGGGCGCTGCGCACGCTCTCGGCGTCCCTGACCAAGATCGCCAACGACGTGCGCTGGATGGCTTCGGGCCCGCGCTCGGGGCTGGGGGAAATCACGATTCCCGAGAACGAGCCGGGCTCGAGCATCATGCCGGGCAAGGTCAACCCCACGCAGTGCGAGGCCCTCACCATGGTGTGCGCGCAGGTGAGCGGCAACGACGTGGCGGTGGGCATCGGCGGCGCGTCGGGGAACTTCGAGCTGAACGTCTACAAGCCGCTGATCGTCTCGAACCTGCTGAGAAGCGCCCGTCTGCTGACCGACGCGGTGGAGTCCTTCCGGGTCCACTGCGCGGAGGGCATCGAGCCGCGGCCGGAGCGGATCGCCGACCACCTGGGCAACTCGTTGATGCTGGTCACCGCGCTGGCCCCGCACATCGGCTACGACCGCGCGGCGCAGATCGCAAAGCGGGCGCACAAAGACGGGACTACCCTCCGCGAGGCCGCGCTGGCCCTCGGCTACGTCACCGCGGAGGAGTTCGACCGCCTCGTGCGCCCGCAGGAGATGGTGAAGCCGGGCGGCTCGGGCTAGCTCTTGAAGCCGATCTTCTTGTGGCCGCCGTCGCAGTAGGGCTTGTTGGCGGATGCACCGCAACGGCACAGGGCGAATTGCTGACCCTTCGAGGGCAGGGGATTGCCCTGCGCGTCCTGCAGCTCGCACTCCCCGTTCACGATGAGCGGACCGTTCTCCATCAACTTCACCGTTACCGGCATGCGCTCGTCTCCTTTGGCTGGGCCGCTGACGTCGCGGCCGTGGCGTGACGCGCGCCCCCTGGCGCGCAGGCGCAGTATAGGGGCGATCCCCGCCGCGGGAAAGTAGCTTTTCGCATCGGTAGCGCGTCGGTACACTCGCGGCATGACCGCCACGCCCACCATGGCCGATCGGCTGCTCGACGCCTTCCTGGGGTCGGCGGCTCGCCTCTACGGCGGCGAGCCCGTCACCGAGCTCGCGCACTCGCTCCAGTGCGCGGAGCTCGCGCGCGAGGCGGGCGCCGACGAGGACCTGCAGCTGGCCTGCCTGCTCCACGACGTGGGGCGCTTCGCCGTCGATCCACGCGAGATCCTCGACAAGAAGGATCAGACGCTGGGCGCGCGGGCGGGAGCGCGGGGCCATCACGAGGTGGGGGCCGACCTCATCGCCCCGTGGGTGCCCGCCCGGGTGGCCTGGCTCGTCCGCATGCACGCGGAGGCGAAGCGCTATCTCTGCGCGATCGAGCCCGGGTACTACGACGCGCTGACGCCGGGCTCGCGCTTCACGATGACGCTCCAGGGTGGGACGATGACGACCGACGAGGCCGCGCGGCGGACGCAGCACCCCTGGATGGCGGACGCGGTGCGGCTACGTCGGTGGGACGATCTCGCCAAGGTGCCGGGCAAGACCACCGAGCCCATCGAGGCCTGGGCATC
>DASTYT010000103.1 GCA_035764725.1 Candidatus Methylomirabilota bacterium
GCCGCTTCCGCGTGAACCTCTTTCTCTCGCAGGGTGAGGTGCGGGGCGTGATGCGGCACATCCCGGGGAAGATCCCGATCTTCGAAGAGCTGCATCTCCCCAAGGTGCTCGAGCGACTGGCCATGGAGCGGCGCGGGATGATCCTCGTCACCGGGATCACGGGCTCGGGTAAGTCCACCACGCTGGCCGCCATGATTGACTACATGAACCGGGGCCGGAACGACCACATCGTCACCATCGAGGATCCGATCGAGTTCACGCACGAGGACCGGAAGTGCGTGATCAGCCAGCGCGAGATCGGCCACGACTCCGGCAACTTCGCCCAGGCCCTCCGCGCCGCCCTCCGCCAGGACCCCGACATCATTCTCGTCGGTGAGATGCGTGACGCCGAGACCATGGAAGTCGCGCTGCACGCGGCGGAGACCGGTCACCTCGTGCTCTCCACCCTCCACACGCTGAACGCGACCGAGACGGTGAACCGCATCATCTCCACGTTCCCGCCGCACCAGGAGGATCAGATCCGCGGCCAGCTCTCCGCGGTCACGCAGGGCATCGTCTCGCAGCGCCTCGTCGTGCGCGCGGACGGCAAGGGCCGCGTGCCCGCGGTCGAGGTGATGGTGGGCACCGGCCTCATCCGCGACTGCATCAAGGAATCGGACAAGACCTCCCAGCTTCCCTCGGTGATCGCGGCCGGTCAGGCGCAGTACGGGATGCAGACCTTCGACCAGTCGCTCCTCGGTCTCTACCGGGAAGAGCTGATCACCTACGAGGTTGCGCGCGACGCCGCCACCAATGCCGACGACTTCGACCTCAAGGTGAAGGGCATCTTCTCCACGGGCGAGATGACGTGGGAGACCGGCGGGGCCGGGCAGCAGGCGCATGGCCTGCCCGGCGGCCCCCGCTCCGCACCCAGCGCTGTCCCCCGACCGTCGGGCGCGTCCGGCGGCGGGCCCTTCTCGAAGCGACCCTGAGCCGTGCCGCCGCGGCGTCGACGCGAGCCTCGGCCCGCGCTCGACGCCCGCGGCGCCCGGGTCGCCGCCTTCGATCTTCTCGCCCGTAAAGCCTGGAGTGCGCGCGATCTGCGCGCCCGTCTGGTCCGCCGCGGCGCCCCGGCCGACCTCGCCCGCGAGGTCGTGGCCGAGCTGGAGGGCAAGGGCTACGTGGACGATCAAGCCTTCGCGCGCTGGTGGGCGGAGGCGCGCGCCCGCGGCCGGCGGGTGGGAAGCGTGCGCCTCACCCAGGAGCTCCGCGCCAAGGGCATCGCTCCGGCGCTGGTGGCCGCGGCAGTGGAGTCCGCGTTCGCCGAGGTGCCCGAGGCCGAGCGGGCCCTCGATGCCGCGCGGCGGCGCCTGCCGGCCCTCCGGCGCGTACGGCCCGACCGGGCGGCCACACGCCTTCGCGACTATCTGCTCCGCCGCGGCTACCCGGCGGGCGCCGTGCGCGCCGCGGTGAGCACGGTGCTGGGGCCCCAGGACCCCGGGTCCGAAGCCTGAGCGCGCCCGGTATAATGGGCGCCATGATGACCGGCGCCCAGATCCGACAGCGCTTCCTCGATTACTTCGCGCGCCACGGGCACACCGTGGTGCCGTCGTCGTCGCTCGTCCCCGCTCAGGACCCGACCCTGCTCTTCACCAACGCGGGCATGAACCAGTTCAAGGGCGTGTTCCTGGGCGAAGAGAGGCGGGAGTACGTGCGCGCCGTCACCGCGCAGAAGTGCGTCCGGGCGGGCGGCAAGCACAACGATCTCGAGAACGTGGGGCACACCGCCCGGCACCACACCTTCTTCGAGATGCTGGGCAACTTCTCCTTCGGGGACTACTTCAAGAAGGAGGCGATCGCCTACGCCTGGGAGCTCCTCACCGTGGACTTCGGGCTGCCCAAAGAGCGCCTGATCGCCACCGTCTTCAACCAGGACGACGAGGCGTTCGGGCTGTGGAAGAGCGTGGCGGGCCTGTCCGACGATCGCATCCTTCGCCTGGGCGAGAAGGACAACTTCTGGGCGATGGGCGACACGGGCCCCTGCGGCCCCTGCTCGGAGGCGCACTATCACCAGGGGGATCATCTCCCCTGCACGGAAGAGCAGGCGGGACGGCGTTGCCTCGGGCCGGCCTGCGAGTGCGACCGGTGGCTGGAGGTCTGGAACCTCGTCTTCATGCAGTACAACCGGGACGCCAGCGGGACCCTCACCCCGTTGCCCCGGCCCTCCATCGACACCGGCATGGGCCTCGAGCGCCTCACCGCGGTGCTGCAGGGGAAGCTGTCGAGCTGGGACACGGACCTCTTCGCCCCCCTGCTCGATCACGTCGCGTCGCTGGCGCGCAAGCCCTACCGCGCGCGCGAGGAGGACGACGTCTCGATGCGGGTGATCGCGGACCACGCCCGCACCGCGACCTTTCTCATCACCGACGGCGTCACGCCCTCCAACGAGTGGCGCGGCTACGTGCTCCGCCGGATCATGCGGCGGGCCATGCGCCACGGCCGCATGCTGGGCCTGCACGAGCCCTTCCTCTGGCGGGCCACCGAGACGGTGGTGAAGGTGATGGGCGACGCCTACCCCGAGATCCGCGAGCGGCACGCGCGGGTGGCGGAAACGGTGCGGCTCGAGGAGGAGCGCTTCGCGGAGACCCTCGACCTCGGCATGGAGAAGATCCGCGAGTACCTGGCCGAGCAAGCAGGCGCGGCCAAGAAGGTGGTGGACGGGAAATTCCTGTTCACCCTCTACGACACCCATGGCTTCCCGGTGGATCTCGCCCAGGAGGTATTCCAGGACGCGGGCTGGTCGGTGCCGCCCGAGAGCCTGGCCGCGTTCGAGTCGGAGATGGAGGCGCAGCGCGAGCGGGCCCGCGCGGGCGGCACGTTTCAGGCCGCCGGCGGCGAGGACGGCGCGGTGGCGATCTATCAGCAGCTGTCCTCCGAGCTGCCGCGGCCGACCTTTCTCGGTTACGGAATGCTCACCGCCCCCGCGCGGGTGCTCGCGATGGTGGACGGCTCGCGGCGGCGCCCGGAGGCGGGGGCGGGCGAGACGGTGGAGATCGTCCTCGATCGCACGCCGGCGTACGCCGAATCCGGTGGCCAGATCGGCGACACGGGCTCGATGATCGGGCGCGACGGCGAGGGGGAGATCCTCGACACCTACTACCGCGGGGCGCAGCTCATCGTGCACAAGGTGAAGGTGACGCGCGGGCGGCTCCGGGAGGGCGAGGAGATCGCGATCTCGGTGGACCCGGCGCGGCGGCTGGGCCTCCGCCGGCATCACACCGGGACCCACCTGCTGCACTCCGCGCTGCGCTCGGTGCTGGGCACCCACGTGATGCAGGCGGGCTCGCTCGTGGCGCCGGATCACCTGCGCTTCGACTTCTCGCATGGGGCAGGGATCCGCGATCCCGAGATGGAGCGGATCGAGTCGCTGGTCAACGAGCAGGTGCAGGCGAACATCGTGGTCTCGCCGGCGGAGATGGACCTGCAGGCCGCGCTCAAGAGCGGCGCGATGGCGCTCTTCGGCGAGAAGTACGGCGATCGCGTGCGGGTGATCCGGATCGGCGACTTCTCCACCGAACTCTGCGGCGGCACGCATCTGGACGCCACCGGGCAGATCGGCCTCTTCAAGGTGGTCTCGGAGGGCGCGGTGGCCTCGGGGGTCCGGCGCATCGAGGCGGTCACGGGCGACGCCGCCCTCCGCCACGTCGTGCAGGAGGAGGCGGCGCTGCGCGAGTCGGCGGGACTGCTCAAGATTCCTCCGCTCGAGCTGCCCCGGCGCGTGCAGAAGCTCCTCGACGAGCAGAAGCAGCTCGAGCGGCAGCTCGCCCAGCTCGAGGGGCGCCTGGCCAAGAGCCGCGCCGAGGAGCTCGTGTCCGCCGCGAAGCAGGTGGCGGGGGTAGCGGTGCTCGCCGCGCGGCTCGACGGGCTCGACCCGGACGGCCTCCGCTCGGTGGTGGACATGCTCCGCGACCGTCTGCCGCAGGGCGTGATCGTAGTGGGCAGCTCCGCCGATGGCAAGGTGAATCTGATCGCGTCGGTGTCCAAAGACCTGACGGGGCGCGTGCAGGCGGGCAGGGTTATTCAGGAGGTGGCCAAGGTCGTCGGTGGGGGCGGGGGCGGACGTCCCGACATGGCGCAGGCGGGCGGCAAGGATCCCTCCAAGCTCGATGAGGCGCTCAGGCTGGCCGAGAGCTTGGTAGAACAGCGGTTAAAGGTCTAGCAGGGCGGGCGGGCCATGACCGGGAAGGGAAAGATCCTCGTCGTGGACGACGAGCCGCCTGTCGGCGAGGTCCTCTCCGAGTTCTTCACGCCCAAGGGCTACGAGGTCATCTGCGCCCTGGGCGGCCTGGAAGGGCTGTCCAAGCTCGAGAAGTTCCAGCCCGACGTGGTGCTCCTCGACGTCCGCATGCCCGACATGGACGGCATCACCGTCCTCCGGCGCATCCGTGACGCCAATACCCGCGTGGGCGTGCTCATGATGAGCGGCAACACCGACAGCGAGGCGGCCAAGGAGACGCTGCAGCTCGGCGCCTTCGACTACGTTCTCAAGCCCTTCGACTTCGACTATCTCGACCGCGCCGTCCACAAGATGCTCACCGCCGCCGCTGCCCCCGAGGCGCGCGCGGTGGCGGGGCTGCCGCCCTCCGCCGCTGAGCCCTCGCAGCACGGCCTGCTCTACGACCTCGCCATCGAGGTGTTCAAGGCCACCCGCGCGATGGGCTCGGAGGCACGGACCACGCTGGCGCCGGCACTCGAGACCGCGGCGCTGGCCGCCGTTCAGAAGGGCGTGTCGGGGGAGAAGGCCGAAGTGATCCGCGCCCTGAATCACCTCCGTATGCTGATTCGCTTCGCGCGCGACCTCGGGGACTTCAGCGATTCGGTGCACCGTCACCTCGAGGCGCAGATCGTCACCGCGCGCCGGTCCGTCGGTCTTGGCTGAGCCGACGGTCTCTGGGCCGGCCGCCGTCCCTCCCGCTCAGACCCGCTGGAGCAGCAGCCCCGTCAAGTAGCGCGTCTCGGGTATGGCCAGGAGCACCGGGTGGTCCCGGCTCTGCCCGAGGGTGGCGAGGACCCGGACGTTGACGCCCGCGTCCCCCGCGGCGGCCCGACAGACACCCTCGAACAGCTCCGGCGTCACGTGGTGCGAGCACGAGAACGTGGCGACAATCCCGCCCGGCTCGAGCAGGCGCAGGCCACGGAGATTGATCTCCTTGTAGCCGCGCGCGGCCGCGTCCACCGCGTCCTTGCGCCGCGTGAACGGCGGGGGATCGAGGACCACCAGGCCGAAGCGCTTGTGGGCGGCGGCCAGCGTGCGCAGCTCGTCGAAGGCGTTGGCCTCGCGAATCGTCGCCCGCGCCGCGACGTCGTTGGCGGCGAGGTTCTCCCGGGCGCCCTCGGCCGCGTCGGCGGAGGACTCGATGAGGAGGGCCTCGCGCGCGCCGGCGCGCAGCGCGTGGCACGCGAAGGCGCCCGTGTAGGCGAACGCGTCCAGCATGCGCCGACCCGCGGCGTGGCCGGCGACCAGGCGATGGTTCTCGCGCTGGTCGAGATAGAGGCCGGTCTTGTGCCCGGCCCCGACGTGGACGACCAGCGCGCATTCGCCCTCCGTCACCCGCACGGTCACCGCCGCGTCGTCTCCCGTGGGCACCCAGCCGCGCCGCGGCTCGAAGCCCTCGATGCGGGCGGCGCCGGGGTCGTCGAGGCGATAGACCCGCTGCCCCTCGAAGAGCACCGCGAGCTCCTCCGCGACCGCGTCGGCCAGGCGGGCCATGCCGAGGGTCAGGCTCTGCATCACGGTGACGGGCCCGTAGCGATCGACTACGAGGCCCGGCAGTCCGTCCGCCTCGCTCCAGCAGAGGCGATACGCTCCGGTGTTCCCGGGCACGAGCCCGGCCCCCCGGCGATACTCGAGCGCGGCGGCCAGCCGGCGCCGGATCAGGGCGCCATCGACGGCCTCGCCGGGGCCGGCGAGCAAGCGGCAGGCGATGCCGGGGCGCGGATTGTAGTAGCCGCGGCCGACCGGGTGGCTCGCGGCGTCGACCACGTCCACGACGTCGCCGGGCGCCCACGGGCCGCGAATGTCCGCGATCTCGCCGCGGTAGACCCACGGATGGCCGGCGCGGAGCCGGCGGTCGCCGCCCCGCTTGAGGACGAGCTGGGCCGTGGCCCTACTTCTTCCGCAGCACCACCACCATGAGCAGCGGGTGGTGGGCCCGGTCCAGCTTGAGGCGGGGCTTGAAGCCGTAGAACCACTCGACCAACTCGAAGCCTCCCGCCAACTCCACCAGCGAGCGCAGCTCCTGCGGGAAGACCATGCGCGAGGCGTGGCGCTGCCGGTAGACGTGGCGCCGGCCGTTCTCCTGGGCCTCGAGCTCCATGTGCTCGTAGAAGACCTGCGTGACCGGGTTCAGGTCTCTCAGGGCCTCGAAGGTCGCATGGACGGTCGCCCGGCCCCGACGGCGCGTCCAGGACCAGCGGCGGGCCGGATCGGTCCAGGACGAGCACATGTAGCGGTCGAAGACGTAGAGGCCACCTTTTCTGACGGCGCGCGCGGTGGATCGGAGATGCGCCAGGATGGCCTCGTTGGTCAGGAGATGGCCCTGCGAGTCCTGCATGCAGATGGCCGCGTCTACCGGCCGCGGCAAGCGGAAGCGCGTCATGTCGCCCACGTGGAGGCCCACGTCGAAGCCCTTGGCCCTCGCCCGCTCGCCCAGGAAGGCGATGTTCTCCGGGGAGAGATCGAGCCCGCTCATCCGGTAGCCGCGCTCGGCGAGGCGGATCAGGTGGGGCCCGGTGCCGCAGGCGATGTCCAGCACGGTGCGGATGGGCCGCCGGGCGTAGGTCCGGAAGGCGTGGATGAGGAAGTCCACCTCCTGCTTCCGGTTCATGTCGAAGGCGATCTCGTAGTAGCGCGGCGCCGAGTACTGGCCCCGCTGGGCCCGGACGGCGTCGCTCACAGGCCGAGGTCCTGACCGCCCTCGAGCATGAAGGAGGGCAGGGCGAAGCAGGCCCGGTGCAGCGCGGCGTTGTAGTACTTGAACGTGAGGTTGGCCTTCTTCACACGGCTCTCCTTGAAGTGCGCCACCGGGTCCACCTTGTCCGAGCAGAGGGAGAAGCTCCAGAAGCCGCTGGGGTAGGTGGGGATGTTGGCGGTGTAGAGCCGCACGATCGGGAAGATCTCCCGGAGATTGCGCTGAATGCCGTTCACCGTCTTCTGGTGGAAGAACGGCGACTCGGACTGCGTCACGAAGATCCCGCCCGGGTTGAGGCAGCGGGCCACGTTCTTGTGGAAGGGCTTCTGGAACAGCACCTCCGCCGGGCCCACCGGGTCCGAGGCGTCCACGAGGATGACGTCGAACTTCTCCTTGGTGTTCGCCAGATAGCGCTCGCCGTCCTCGAAGAGGACCTGGGCGCGGGGGTTCTTGAAGGCGGTGCCGATGGACGGCAGGTACTTCTGGGAGGTCTGCACCACCATCTCGTCGATCTCCACCATGGTGGCCTTGACGCCCTTGTGCCGCATGACCTCGCGGAGAGTCCCGCCGTCGCCGCCGCCGATGATGAGCACGCGCTTGGGGTTGGGATGAGCGAAGAGCGGCACGTGGGAGAGCATCTCGTGGTACACGAACTCGTCCTTCTCGGTGACCATGATCGAGCCGTAGAGGACGAGGATGCGGCCGAACTCGTAGGAGTCCAGCACGTCGATTCGTTGATAGGGGCTTTTGCCGCTGTAGAGGAGCTGCTTGATCTTGATGGTGAGCCCGGCGCGGCGGCGATGCAGCTCGCTGAACCAGACATTCCACAGATCCGTCATCGAGCTTTCGCTGATGCGCTCGGCGGGGCTCGGCATGAGGTCTCCTTGCGGGGCGCGCCGGGCTAGAACGCGACCAGGCGGGCCAGGGGGAAGCCGTTGAACGTGCTGGCGCTGGCGTTGGTGTAGGCGCCCATGCCGGGCACGATCAGGATGTCACCGATCTCGGCGGGCGGCAGGGCCCGGTCCGTGTAGAGCACGTCGAAGGAGTCGCAGGTGGGGCCGGCGATCACGCACAGCTCCCGCTCTCCGCTCCGCTCCGACTGGATGACGTACTCGCAGTGGTCGAAGAGCTTGCCGGAGAAGCTCCCATAGAGCCCGTCGTCGATGTAGTACCAGGGGACACCGCCCCGCTTGGCCCGCCCGATGACCTGGGTGATGAGCCACACCGCATTGGCGACGAGGAAGCGGCCGGGCTCGGCGATCACCCGCGTCTGGTCGAAGTACTTCTCGATGCCCTCCGCGATGGGCTCGCAGAAGCGCTCGATGGGCATGACGCTCTCGACGTAGGAGACAGGGAAGCCCCCGCCGATGTCGAGGGTGTCGAGGATGATGCGCTTGGAGGCGGCCAGGTTGAAGAGCTGGCGGCAGCTCCCGAGGGCGTCGACGTAGGCGAACGGATTCGTGCACTGGGAGCCCACGTGGAAGGAGAGGCCCCGGGGCTTGAGCTTCAGCCGGCGGGCAGTCTGGAGCAGGCGGAGGACGTCGTCGGCCTGCGCCCCGAACTTGTAGGACAGGTCCACCACCGCGTCCTTGTTGGAGACGCGGAGGCGGACGAGGACATTGGCGCCGGAGGCATGGGTGGCGAGCTTGGCCACCTCGCCCTCGTTCTCCACCACGAACCAGGTGAGCCCGGCCTCGTGGGCGAACCGGAGCTCCTCGGGCTTGTTGAAGGGCTTGGTGTAGAGGAGGTCCTCGGGGCCGGCGCCCGCCCGGCGGGCCAGCCGGATCTCCTCCATGGAGGAGACGTCGAAGTGGCTCCCCGCCCCGCGGAGGAGCCGGAGCACCTCGCGGTGGGGGTTGGCCTTGATCGCGTAGTAGAGGGTGACGTTGGGGAGGCTCTTCTGCAGCGACTCGAAGCTCTCCCGGAGGACGGAGCGCGAGAGCGCCAGGAGCGGCGTCCCGTGGCGCTTGGCGAGCCGCTTCGCGTGCTCGAAGGTGAGGAGGTCGTCGCGCACGCCCCGCATGCTACCCGATAACCGCGCTCCGGTGCCAGCAGTCTGGTACGTGACGGCGCCTCTCTACCGCCGCTTGGGGATTTTCCCGCCGCACGGCGGCGCCCGCGCGACGGTTTTCTGCGCCCGCGTGGCGGCGCCGCGGCGGCGTCGAGCCGCGAAAAACCTCATTTTTTCCTTGCAATGAACTTTTGCTGGCCATACATTGAGCGAAAATCTGCCGGAAATTTTTCCGACAGACACGACGAGGGGAGGAGAGATCGAGTGCACGCACTGGGGCGTCACCTGCTGCTCGAACTGTTCGACTGCGACGCCGAGGCCATCAACAGCCTCGAAACCGTGAAGACGTCGATGGTGGAGGCCGCCAAGCGCGCGCAGGCCACCATCGTGGATGTCGTCTTCCACGAGTTCAATCCCTTCGGGATCAGCGGCGTCGTGGTGATCGCCGAGTCGCATCTGGCTATCCACACCTGGCCGGAGTATCGCTACGCTGCCGTGGACGTCTTCTCTTGCGGTGACGTCCTGCAGCCCCAGGTGGCTGCCGACTACCTCGTGGAACAGCTCGGCGCCTCCCGCGCGTCGGTGGTCGAGCTCCAGCGGGGCATCTTCATGGGTCAGGGAGGCCCGCTGCCGCACAAGCCCGTCGCCGTCTCCGGATGAGCTTCTCCCCGCAGTACAAGTGGTTCTTCGAGACCACCACCGAGGTCGAGGGGCATCTCCACGCGATCGCGCGGACCATCACCGCGCGCCAGACCAAGTTCCAGTTCATGGAGATCCTCGAGACCTTGTCCTACGGCAAGGTCCTCGTGCTCGACGGCCGGATCCAGTCGAGCCAGGCCGACGACTTCATGTATCACGAGCTCCTGGTTCACCCCGGCCTGCTCGCGCACCCGAACCCCAAGCGGGCGATGGTCATCGGCGGGGGTGAGGGCGCGACCGTCAGGGAGATCCTCCGCCACCGCTCCATCACCGACTGCCTCATGGTCGACATCGACGCCGAGGTGGTCGAGGAGTGCAAGAAGCACCTGCCTGAGATGCATCAGGGCGCCTTCGAGGATCCGCGGACCCGCGTGCTCAACGAGGACGCCCGCGCCTACCTCGAGAAGACCTCCGAGCGGTTCGACCTGATCGTGGTCGACCTCGTGGAGCCGCTCGAGGAAGGCCCGGCCTGCCTGCTCTTCACCAAGGAGTTCTACGGCCTGATTCGCGACCGGCTGACCGATCAGGGCGTCATGACCATGCAGGCGGGGATGACCAAGATCAACGAGCTGTACTTCTACGGATCGGTCAGCCGCACGCTTCGCGAGGTGTTCCCGGTGGTGGCGCCGTACCAGGGCTTCATCTCCTGCTTCGGCACGCCCTGGGGCTTCATGCTGGCCTCCAAGGGCGCCGATCCCCGCCGACAGTCGGCGGAGGAGATCGATCGGCTCATCGCCGCCCGGCTCAACCCCGACGAGCTCGGCTACTGGAACGGGGGCGCGCACCTGCACTCGTTCAACCTGCCCAAGTTCCTGAGCCAGGCGGTCGAGCGGAACGACCGGGTCATCACCGACGCCAACCCGCTGATCGTCAGCTGAGCCGCACACGCTGATCCTGGCTTCCGCCTCACCCCGACGCCGGGACCTTCTCGGCCGTCTCGGCCTTCCGTTCACCGTCAGGCCCAGCCATATCCCGGAGCCGGTGCTGCCGGGCCCGCCGGAGAGCGCGGTGATGGCGCTCGCGCTCGCCAAGGCCCGCGTGGTGGCGCTCGAGGTGGCGCCGGGCCCCGCGCTGGTGCTCGGCGCCGACACCGAGGTGGTGCTGGACGGCCGGCTGCTCGGCAAGCCCCGGGACGCGGCGCACGCCGTCGAGATGCTCGAGATGCTCCGGGGCCGCGTGCACGAGGTGATCACCGGGCTTGCGGTGGTCGACGCTGCCACGGGCCGCGAGGAGGCTCAGTCGGTGACCTCCCGCGTCCGGATGGGCGACTACTCCGCCGCCGCGATCGAGGCATACGTGGCCACCGGCGAGCCCTTCGATAAGGCCGGAGGTTACGCCGTGCAGGGCGAGGGCGGCCGGCTGGTGCGGGAGGTGGAGGGCTGCTTCACCAATGTTGTCGGGCTGCCCGTCGAGGCCACGCGCCGGCTCCTGGCGCGCTGGGGGCTCGAGAGCCCGGCCCCGCGGCCCAGCGCCTCCTGAGCCCGGCGTAGGGGCTCGAGGAAGAGCAGCCGGTCGAGGCGGGGCAGCTTCACCACGACCGGCAGCCGCGCGCGGGCCTGGACGAGATCGATCGACGCCTCGAGCGCCTCCGGGCTGACGACGCCGTCTGGCAGGAAGAGCGCCCGCGCGCCCTCCACTCTCAGGGCGAAGTCCTCCCGCTCGCCGACCACCGAGCCCCCGAAGCTTCCCGCCAAGTCGGCGGCCGGGGCGCTGCGGATGCGGCGCTGGGCGACGAGCAGCGCGCGGGCCACCGGGATCAGCTCCGCCGCGTCGAGACGGCTCGTCGCTGCCACGAACACGGCCGCGTGCACGCTTTCCTTGCCGAGCCAGCGGGCGGCCTCGTCGGGCCTGCGGAAGTCCGCGACGACGATCGCCTGGCCCTCTCCGACGAGGCGGGTCGCCCAGGGATCCCCGATCAGGGCCGCGTCGACCTCGCCCGCCGCGACAGCCCGAGCGAGCAGGCGCTCGCCGAAGCTCGTAATCCGGACGCGATCGGGCGTCACCCCGACGCGGGCCAGGAGCGCGCTCAGCGCCTCGGCTTCCGCCGTGCCGGGCGCGGTGATCCCGACGGTCTTGCCTGCGAGGTCGGCCGGCGTCCTCACCTGATCCTGCTTGCCGGCCGGCGTGAGCAGGACGACCGGCGGCGCCGCGGTCAGCCCGAAGACGAGCCGCGGCGGTGCGCCCTGCACATGGCCCACCCGAAGCGCGGCGTCGAGGGACGTCGCGACCAGGTCCACGCGGCCCGCCGCCAGGGCCTCCGCCGCGTCCACGGTGCTGCGGAAGGTTCGGAGGGCGAGCGGCCGCCGGCCGCCTTCCGTCGTCGCCGCCGCGGCCTCCGCCAGGCGTACAGACAGGTACTCGGGCGCGGTGACCGGCCCGGCAACGCCGATGGTGAGGGTGGCCTGCAGGAGGAGCGCGGCCAGCATCAGCGACTCAGGCCTTCGCGGCGTCCAGGATGAGCTGGGCGAGGCGCTCTGCCGCGTCCGGCACGGCGAGCGTGCGGGCGCGCTCCCCCATCCGCGCCAGGGCCGGCCGATCGCCCAGAAGGCGCCTGACGACTTCCAGGAGGCTCTCAGCCGTGAGGGAGATCTGTGGGAGCAGCACGGCCCCTTCTGCGGCCTCCACGAGGCGCGCATTGGCCGTCTGCTCGTCTCCGCTGGTGCCGGGCAGGGGAATGTAGAGCGCGGCCCGCGCCAGCTGACAGCACTCGTTCACGGTGCCGGCGCCGCTGCGGCCGATCACCAGGTCCGCCGCCGCGAAGATGTCCCGCAGCTCGGCCCCCACGTAGGGGCGGAGCGCGTAGCGGGCGCGGAGGCGCTCGGGAAGCTTCGCCGCCTGGCCCTCCAGCCACGCGCGGTCGCCCGTGGTGGGCTGATCGCCGCACTGATGGACGATCTGGGCCTGCTCCAGCAGGGCGGGCAGCACCGCGCCGATCGTCCGATTGATCTTGTGGGAGCCCTGGGAGCCGCCCGTGACGTAAACGACCGCCTCGGCTGGGTTGAAGCCGAAGAGGCGGCAGCCGGCCTCGCGCGAGCCGCCGGCCAGCTCGGGGCGAAGGGGATTGCCGGTGAGGACGACGCGATCGGGGCGGAACTCGCGGCCGGAGGTCGGAAACGTGAGCGCGATGCGCCGCGCGAAGCGGCCGGCGATGCGGTTGGCGAGGCCGGGCACCGCGGTCTGCTCGTGCACCACCACCGGGATGCGGAGGGCCCGCGCGGCCAGCGCGGGCGGCAGCGCCACGAAGCCCCCGGTGGCGAAGACGAGCCGCGGGCTCAGCCGGCGCAGGAGCCGCCACGAGCGGGCGAAGCCCGCGGGCACGCGGACGCCGAGGTCCGGCACGTTCTGCCAATCCCAGTAGCGGCGCAGCTTGCCGGTGGGGATCGCGTGAAACGTCAGCCCGGCCTCGGGCGCGCGCCGCGCCTCGACGCCGGTGCGGCTGCCGATCCAGTGCACCTCCACGCCGCCGCGGCGGCGCAGGGCGGCCGCCACCGCGAGGCCCGCGCTCGTGTGGCCGCCAGTGCCGCCGCCCGCGATCACGATGCGCATGCCGTCCGCATCATACGCCGGGGCGCACGGCCACTTCGTGCAGCCACGCGCGCGTCCAGCGCGCCAGGAGCGCGAGCCCGAGGAGGGTGCTGCCGTGCTGCAGCACCCTGTAGACGTAGACCCGATACCAGCCCACCGTCACGAGGTTCACGGCCAGCAGGGGAAACGTCCTCACGATCGGGCCCGGATGGGTGAAGAGGTCCCACGCGATGTGCGTGAGCGCGCCCAGCAGCAGGCACAGCACGACCGTGAGCCATCGGGCCGGCGGCAATCCCGGCGTCCGGGCCACCAGCGGCGCCACCGCCTGGCGGAGCGTCCGCGGCAGGGCGGCGGCGAGCCGCCGCTTGAGCAGGTGGAAGAGGAGATAGAGGGCCAAGCCCACCGGCAGGCAGAGCCAGAACAGCCCAGCCACGCTGTGGCTCGGGCCGCGGGTCAGGCCCGGCACCACGTAGGCGAAGTCGGGGGTCATGCTCCCGATGACGAGGGCGGAGAAGACGACCCTCTTGCCCAGCAAGCGCGCGAGGGGCACCACGGCGGCCGGGTGCGCCAAGGTGAAAGGCATGCCGGCGGCAGGCCGGGCTCAGCGGCGCTCGAGAGCCAGCTCGATCAGCCGCGCGATGAGCGTGGCATAGGGCACGCCCGTGGCTTCCCAGAGCCGCGGATAGGCGCTGGTCGCGGTGAAGCCGGGGATCGTGTTGATCTCGTTCACGAGCACGCGATCCTCGCCCTCGATGAAGAAGTCCACGCGCGCCATGCCGGCCGCATCGATGGCCTTGAAGGCCTGGATGGCGAGGGCCCGGACGCGCGCCGTGGTCTCCGGCGACAGCGGCGCGGGGATCCGGAAGGTGGTCTGGCCCTCGGCGTACTTGGTCTCGTAGTCGTACCACTCGCCCGAGTAGCGCACCTCGCCGGGCAGCGAGGCCTCCGGCGCGTCGTTGCCGAGCACAGCGACCTCCACCTCGCGCGCCACGATCCCGCGCTCCACCACCAGGCGCCGGTCGTGGCGCGCCGCCTCGGCGAGGGCGGCGGCGAGAGCCTCGGGCGCCTTGACCTTGCTGATGCCGACGCTCGAGCCCAGGTTGGCCGGCTTGACGAAGCACGGGAAGCCGATGCGCTGGGCGATTTCCGCCTCGACCGCCTCGGGCCGGCGCTCGAGCTCGTACCGCGACACGGCCAGATACTCGACCATGGGCAGCCCGTGCGCGCGGAACATGTCCTTCATCGCCACCTTGTCCATGCCGATGGCAGAGCCCAGCACGCCCGCGCCGACGTAGGGAATCTCCGCCAGCTCGAACAGACCCTGGATGGTGCCGTCCTCGCCGCGGGGTCCGTGCAGCATGATCATCACCACGTCGAGGTTCTGGCGGAGCCCCGGCGGCATGCCTTCGGAAGACTGCGCGCGCATCAGGGAAGCGCCGCCCGCCGCGCTGGAGGCGCGCGCGGCGAGCCCGCGCTTGACGTCGGACTCGGCGCCGCCCTCGGTCAGGGCGCGCTGCGCGGCGGCGTCGGTGAGCGCGCGCATGGGATCCCCGCCCACCAGCCAGCGCCCCTCGCGGCTGATCCCGATCGGCACCACGTCGAAGCGCGTGCGGTCGATGGCGGCCATCACCGAGGCGGCGCTCGCCAGCGACACCTCGTGCTCCCCCGAGCGCCCGCCGAAGACCACGCCGATCCGGAGCTTGCCTTTCTCGGCCATCACTTCGGTTGTATCAGAGAATGCCCGTTAATCCGCGGATTTGCTGCGCGTACGCCCCGCGCGCTGCTCCCGCCACCGGCGGAGGCGCTCGCCGAGGTCCTTCTCGAGCCCGCGCTCGGTGGGGCGGTAGTACACGCGGCCGCGGAGGGCACCCGGCAGGTGCTCCTGGTCCACCACCGCGTCGGGGGCGTCGTGGGCGTACTGATAGCCGCGCCCATAGCCCAGATTGGCCATGAGCCCCGTCGGCGCGTTGCGGAGGTGCAGCGGCACCGGCTCCGCGGGCTTCTCGCGAATGTCCTCGCGCACGGCGTTCCACGCGGCGTAGACCGCGTTGGACTTGGGAGCGAGGGCCAGGTAGACGGTGGCCTGGGCGAGCGCCAGCTCCCCCTCGGGCGTGCCGAGGAAGTGATACGCCTCCTTCGCGTCGAGGGTGAGCCGGAGCGCGGCGGGATCGGCATTGCCCACGTCCTCGGAGGCGAAGCGCACGAGGCGTCGGGCCACGTAGAGCGGGTCCTCGCCGGCGTCGAGCATGCGCCCCAGCCAGTAGAGCGCGCCGTCCGGATCCGAGTCGCGCAGCGACTTGTGGAGCGCGGAGATGAGGTTGTAGTGCTCTTCGCCGGACTTGTCGTAGAGGAGCGCCTTCTTCTGCACGGCCTCGCGGATCGCCCCCTCGGTCACGCGGCGGCGCCCGTCCGGACGCGCGGCTTCGAGAGCCACCGCGAGATCGAGGATGTTGAGCGCGCTGCGTGCGTCCCCGCTGGCGAGCCGCGTGATGATGCGGAGGGCGTCCTCGTCCGCGGTGACGCCGCTGGCGCCGAGACCGCGCTCCGTGTCGGCGAGGGCCCGGGCGAGGATGCCGACGAGGTCGTCCTCGCCGAGCGGCTGGAGCACGTAGACGCGGCAGCGCGAGAGCAGCGCGGCGTTGACCTCGAACGAGGGATTCTCGGTGGTGGCGCCCACGAGCACGATGTCGCCCCGCTCGACGTAGGGCAGAAACGCGTCCTGCTGCGCCTTGTTGAAGCGGTGGATCTCGTCAACGAAGAGGATCGTGCGCCGGCCGTGCCGCGCGCGGTCCGCCTCGGCCTCCGCCATGACCCCCCGGATTTCCTTGAGTCCCGACAGCACCGCGGAGAACGTGACGAAGCGCGCGCCCGCGATCTGGGCGAGCAGCAGCGCCAGCGTGGTCTTCCCCGTCCCCGGCGGGCCCCACAGGATCATCGAGTGTAGCTTGTCCTCCTCGAATGCCCGGCGGAGCACCTTGCCGGGGCCGATGAGATGCGCCTGGCCCACCACGTCGTCGAGGGTACGGGGGCGCATCCGGTCCGCAAGCGGCGCGGGGGCGGCGCCCTCGGGACCCGGGGCCGCGCCCGCGCCGGTGGGCGCGCGCCTCGCGGCCTTGGCGGGCGGCGTGTCGAAGAGATCGTCCATGGGCGCGGCTACTGGACGGGGTTCCGCTTCACCGAGGGCAGCCCGATGCGAATGAACGCATGCTGCTCGGCGGCATGGCAGGAGGTGCAGGCGGCGCGGAGCGTCTCGAAGCGCTCCTTGAAGAGGGCGGGATCCTTCTTGCCGATGGCGTCGAGCATGGGCGGCCACGCGGTCTTGAGGAAGAGATTCTCGGCACTGGCGCGCCGGGCGGGCTCGCGCTCGAGCCCGAGGCGCAGCGCCTGCTCGAGCGTCATCGCCATGTGGCCGGCGTACTCCCAGTTGCCCTCGGTCGCGCCGAAGTAGAGCTCGCCGTAGCGGTAGGCGACCTCGGCCATGGTGGTCTCGAAGCCGCGAAGCTGACGCTGGACGGCGGGCATGCGCGCCTCCGGCTTGAGCGCCATGAGCCAGGCGGGCGCGGCGGGGTGTGCCTGCGTATGTGAGTGGACGTGCTGGGCGAGCGCCACCCCCCAGCCCAAGCGGAAGCCCACGCCCAGCAGCATGACGGCGACCGCGAGGCCGGCCAGACCGCCCGACACCACGCCGATCCGGAGTCCGCGCATAGATCCTCCCTGGAGTTGATCGAGACTGGGACACAGTCTCGCCCCACGGGCAGGATCCGGCAAGCGGCGGCTAGCTGCGCTCGAGGAGCTCGCGGGAGGCGTGATCGCCCACCTCGAGGCAGAGCTGCACGCCCGGGCGCAGGACCTGGAGGGCGGCCATCTCCAGGCTCAGGTCGTTGGCGAACTGCTGACGCACGTCGGCGCCGATCAGGATGGGGTCGTAGTCGGAGAGGTTGGGCACCCCGTCGAGGAAGAGGACGCGCTCGATGATCGTGTCGGCGTGCTTCATCTCGTCGATGGACTCGTCGTACCCGTGCTTGGCGAGAATGGCATAGCCCCAGTTCTTGCACATCCGCGAGTGGATGAAGTACTGGTTGATTCCGGTCAGCTCCTTGCGGAGGACCTGATTCAGCAGATCGATGATGCGCGGATCTCCCTGCATGTCGCCTCCCCGGCGCCCGTGGGCGCCCGGAGGGATTCTACCTACAGGAGAGTGTGCGCGTCGAACCGCGCTTCGCGAACGACGGTGGTGTCGAGCCGGCTCGTCTGCATCTAGCGCGTCGCGGGCAGCCACGTGTGGCTCACGCGCAGGTGCGTGTCCTCCACCAGCTCGGTGCGGACGAGACCGTGCGCGTCGTAGACGACGGTGGAGCGCCGGGCGGGGAGGATCCGGCCGGGGGTGGCACGGCAGAAGCTCTCGTAGGTCTCCACGCGCCGCTCGCCGCGCTCGACGCGCTCGCACGCCTGCAGGCGCGCGCGCTCGTCCAGCTCATAGCGGATGGGTGCGAGACCGTGGACGCCGCGGTGCACGACGAGGCGAGAACCCGGGCCGCCGCCGGCCGCGTCGAGCGGCGCCTCGAAGGCGATCGGGAAGCGGCCATCACCGTCCTTGAAGAACCGGGGCACCCGCTCGGCGGCGATCTCCGCGAGCACGGCGTTCGCCCAGTCGCGCGCGGCCTCGTCGCTGATTTCCACCTCGACCTCGCCCTGCGGGCCGACCAGGGCAGAGCCCGCTCGCTCGCGGCCGTCGAGCGTCACCAGAAGCCGGGCACGGAAACCGGGGAAGCCTTCCGGCCACTTCTGGATGGCGCCCTGGGCGCGCTGGAGGAGGATGCGAGCGGCGGCGTCTTCGGGCGGTGATGGAGCAGTCGGAGCGGCCGTCCCGTGGTCCGTGCGAATGACTGACAGCAGCGCCCGCTCCTCTCGGGAGGCCCGGCCTCGGCGGTATCCCGGCGTCCGAGAGTAAGGCTAGGCTAAGTCTAGCGCGTCGTCAAGGCTAATTCTGAGTGCGCCCGGGCGCCCCGCCCGCCCCCACCCGGGCACCCAGCTCGGCCAGGTCGTGGGCGTCGACGTCGGAGACGAGGACGTAGCCCAGCTCGCCCTGCCGCCACGTGAGCGTGTTGAACCCGCGCCGGCTCGCGGCCTCGGGAGCGGCAGGCCAGCGAAGCCCCTCCGCGCGCACCACGAAGAGCGTGATGTGGTGGAGGCGGCGCCCGTACACGAAGGCGGCCGCCTTGCGGTCGAGGAAGTACTCGATGGCGCCGCCCTCGAGCGGGAACTCGGCGTCGCCCGCGAACGCGACGACCGGGGCGAAGTCGAGCTTGCCCGCGAACCACGGCTTGACCTGATGGATCCCGCCGCTCGCCACCGACACGCCGCGCTCGAGGAGGCGCAGGTGATCGTTCACCGCCTCGGCCGCCACACGGTCCTCGCGCCCGAGCCCCGTCCCGGGCAGCTCCACCAGACGCGGCAGGGCCACCACCACGAGGAGCAGGGCCGCCGCGAGCGCGGGGATCCAGGCGCGGCGCCATGGGCTCGGGCGCGTCCCCGTCGGCCGCGCCGACGCAAGATGCGATGCGGCCAGCCGGCGCTTGAGCCCGGCGGGCGCGGCGTGCTGCGGGAGCCGGCGTTCCAGCGCCTCGGTCAGCGCGCGCTCGGCCAGCTCCTCTCGCGCACAGGCCGCGCAGCCGTCCAGATGGGCGTGCACCTCGCCGTGGAGCGGGCCGGTGAGCCGGCCGCGCTGATAGTCGAGGAGCAGCGGGCGCGCGGCGGTGCAGTCCATGGGCGGGCTAGTGCGCATAGTCCTGGAGCCGCTGGCGCAGCGCCGCGCGGGCGCGTGAGAGCCGCGACTTCACCGTGCCCACCGCGCAGGCCATCACGTCCGCGATCTCGCGCTCCGAGAGGCCCTCGAGGTCGAGGAGGATCACGGTGCGGCCTTCCTCCGTCAGGGTCAGCAAGGCCTGCTCGATCTCGCCCGCCACGACCTTACGCAGCCGGTCGAGCTCGAGGTCGTCGCGCAGCCATTCCGTCGCCGGCGCCTCCGACATGCGGGGATCGACGGTGTCGATCGTGCCCACCACGGGGCTGCCGCGCTGGCGGCGGTACTGCGACAGGAACGCGTTCCGGAGGATGCGGAACAGCCAGGCCTTGAGGTTCGTGCCCGGCGTGTACTGGTCAGCCGCCCCGAAGGCGCGGGCATAGGTCTCCTGCACGAGGTCCTCGGCGTCCGCCGCGCCGCCGGTGAGGTAGCGGGCGAGGTTGTAGAGGGTGTCGGCGTATGCGAGCGCATGTGCAGCGATTTCCGCGCGCCCGCTCGTTCGCCCTTCCCCCATGTTGTCACTATAGCCATTTCGGTCAAGGTGCGCGATCCCGTGTCAGCCTTCGTCTCCCGCAACGCGCGAGGCGTCGATTGGTTCCCTCCCCCCCGTCCCGCGTCCGTCGTGGAACCGAGTGGCGCCCCGCGCGTTGGCGACGATGAAGGGGCTTCACGACGACAGCAACGCTTTACCAGGAGGACCGACATGAGGATATGGCTGGCAGGTCTGACGATGTGGCTGGCGATGGTGGGCACCGGGCTCTGGCTCGGCGCGACGAGTGGGCCCGCGGCCGCGCCCGCGCCCGCGCCGAAGGTGTACGTCGGGCTCTTCAAGGACGACGCGGTCGCGGTGATCGATCCCGCGCAGGGACGCCGGGTGGCGACGATCCCGGTGCCCAAGGGGCCGCACGGCCTCGTGATCACGCCGGACGGCCGGAAGGTGTACGTGTCCAGCGACGGCGCCTCGACGGTCAGCGTGATCGACACCGCGACCGATCGGGTCGCGCGCAGCATCGAGGTCGGCCCGAATCCCCACGGGCTCGCCATCGCCCGCGACGGCCGCACGGTGCTCGTCTCCGTCTACGGCGCCAACGAGGAAGTGGCGGTAGACACCGTTACGGATCGGATCACCATGCGCATCCCGGTGGCCCGGCCGCACAACGCCGCGCTGAGCCCGGACGGCCGCCGCGCCTACGTGGCCTCCCAGCAGGAGGGCGCGGCCGCGTTGGTGACGCTTGACCTCGCCGCCGGCCGCGAGATCGCGCGGCTTCCCCTGGACAAGACCCCGCGCGCGGTCGACGCGAGTCCGGACGGCGCGCGCGTCTTCTTCACCGTCGGTGGCGTCGATGCCGTGCAGGTGCTGGACGTGACGGCGGGCCGCGTGGTCGCGCAGATCCCGGTGGGCGCCTCGCCTCATCTCGCCATCTTCACGCCTGACGGCCGGCGCGGCGTCGTGGTCAGCCAGGCGCCGGGGGAGCTCGCGATCCTCGACCCGAGCCACGACGCGGTGAGCGGCACCGTGAAGGTGGGGACCCAGCCGCACTGGTCGACCGTGAGCACGGATGGCCGCACCGTGTTCGTGTCCAACGAGGGATCCGACGACGTCTCCGTCATCGACGTCGCGAGCGGGAAGGTGACCGCGACCATCGCCGCCGGTCATGCGCCGCGCAAGATCGCGGTGCAGCCGGGCGCGATCACGGCCGCCGCGGCCGGCGCAGCGCCGCGCGCGGGCGCGAAGACCGTGATGATCGGCAACGTGGCCTACGCGGATCACGGCAGCCGCGACGTGTCGGGACGCCGCGAGGTGCATCTCGAGGCCGACGACTACTACTTCAAGCCGACGTTTCTCAAGGGGAAGCCCGGCCAGACGGTGACGCTCGAGGTGGAGAACGAGTCGGGCACGCTCCACAACCTGACCGTGCCGGAGCTGGGGATCGACCGTGACCTGGCGCCCCGGTCGAAGATGAAGCTCGCGGTGACGTTCCCCGCCTCGGGCGTGATCGCGTTCCACTGCAAGCTGCACCAGGCGCTCGGCATGGCCGGCCAGCTCCAGACCGGATCCGGGAGCTAGCCGAGGGCGGCGGGCAGGTCGAGCAGGGACCAGATCGAGGCGGTGGCCGTCACGCCCCGGCGGGCGAGCTCCGCGTGGTCCGCGCGATACGCGATGAAGGGCGCGCCGCCCGCCTGGGCGGCGGCGCCGTCCACCCAGGAGTCGCCGATCACGACGATGCGGGATGCGTCGGGCCAGCGCGCGCGGACCACGCGGAGGCCGTCGGGATCGGGCTTGATCTGCACCACATCGTCGCGCGTCACCACGAGGTCGAGGTGGGGCAGGAGCCCGAAGCGCGCGAGCACGAAGTCCGCGACCACGCGGTCGTTGTTGGTCCAGATGGCGGTCGCGTAGCCCAGTGCTTTCATGGCGGCCACCGCCTCCACGGCATGGGGGATGAGGACGGCGGCCTCCATCGCGCGGCGCTCGTGGGCGACGGGGATGGCCATCACCTCGGTCTCGAGCGTCGGCGCCTCGCGGCGCACCACCGCGAGCAGCTCCGCCCCCGACCAGCGCAGCTCGCGCGTGGGCAGGGGGACCCCGCGGGCGCGGATGAGCGCTTCCATCTCGCGGCCCACCGCGCGGAGGTCCAGCGGCGAGTCCACGAGCGTGTGATCGAGATCGAAGACGCAGACGGGCGCGCTCACCCCCGCGAGACTATCAGAGCGTCCTGAGATATGCGACGAGGTCGACCAGCTCCTCGACGGTGAGGTCACGCGTGAGCTCGGGCATGACGGAGCGGCCGCGCGCGTCGGTGTAGCCGCGCCCTTCGACCACCACCGCGTTTGGGTTCAGCACCGACTCGAGCAGGTATCCCGGCGGATGATGGTGCCCCATGCCGGTGAGGTCGGGGCCGGGGCCCGTGGGGGCGGGGTAGCGCTCGCCCGCCACGCGGTGACAGAGATAACAGCGCAGGCGCGCGAACACCGCGCGTCCCCTCGTGGGATCGCCGGCGGGCGGCGTGAAGCGCCAGCCCTCCGGCACGCCGCCGGCGGCGTGGAGCGCCTCCATGCTGATCCGGGCGGGCGGCTTCGCCGCCTCGTCCTCGTCGACCTGCATGTGCTCGGTGTGCCCGGCGTGACGCGGCGGCGTCGAGTCGGTGAGCGCCGCGGTCGCCGCGAACACGCCCAGCGCCAGCAACGCCTCGCGGCCCACGTAGCGGCGGAGCCGGGCGGGGCCCGCTTCCTCGTCCTCGCGCAGGCGCGGGAGGACGAGGAAGCGATTGCCGGCGCCGTACGCCACGAGCAGGACCACCAGCCCAAGCTTCACGCAGAGCGCCCGTCCGTAGCCTGTGGTCCACAGCGCGGCCGCGTCGGGAAGCTGGGTCCACGCGTTCCACGCGCCCGTCGCCACCACCGCGGCGAGGCACCAGGCCGCGAGGCGAGAGAAGCGTCGGCACACCGCGGTGAGCGTGCCGGGGCGCCAGCCGGGCGCCTCGCGGTGCAGCAGGAGGGCGAGCGCCATCAGCCCGCCTGTCCACGTGCCCCCCGCCACCACATGTACCCAGTCGTTCACGGATGCGGCCGACCAGTCGCCATCATCCGCGGCATGGCCGGCCAGGGTGGTCGTGGCGGCCACGAGCAGCGCCAGCGGCAGGGCGGCGCCGCGGAAGCGCAGGCGGCGGACGACGGCGATCGCGAGCAGCGCGACGCCCCGGAGTATCCAGACCGCGCCGAAGTGGGTGTGGGCGAGCACCGCGGGAATGGCGGAGAGCACCGCCGCGAGCTCGCGGCCCGCCGGCGCGCCGGCCATCACCCCGGCGCGGGCGACGAGCTCGCCCGCGCTCGTGACGAACAGCACGGCGACGGCCGCGTCGATCCAGCGCGCCAGGCGCCGGCGCGCCGGGTCCAGCGCGTCCTCGCGCGGCAGCAGCAGGAGGTCGAGCGCGAGCGCTCCGGCCAGCACGGCGAAGGCCGTAAGGCCGGCCCAGCGGATCACTCCAGAAAGCACGTCACTTGATCCTGAAAGGGAAGCGGCCCTCGGTGCGGTGCCCGTCGCGCGCCACGACGCTCCAGATCACCGTGTAGCGTCCTGAGGCGAGCGCGGGCAAGCTCACCTCGAGCAGCGTGGGATCGGCGGTGTTCACGCGGCTGTCTCCCTTGTCGACGCGCCGCTGCCCGCTGTCCTCCACGCGGATCTCGCTGAAGACGGGCTCGATGGCGCCGTCGAACCAGATCCGCACAGTGGGCGGCGGCGCGTCGAGCGTGTGCCCCACCCGCGGCTCCGAGTGGTCGGGGAAGGCATGCGCCCACCCGAGCCCCGGCGCGGCGGCGAGCACAGCCAGCGCCAGGAGTATTGTCGCGCGTCGCATCGGCACTACGGCTGGGTGGGGCCGAGCACGCCGTGGAACGGCGTCCAGGTGAAGATCTTCGGCAGGATGTCGTCCAGGTAGAAGTGGAGCTGGGCGATCACGCCGACGTTCTTGCCCGAGCGCTCGTTGACGGGGATCACTGCCTCGACGCCGATCTGGTAGTAGCGGCCGAACCAGATGATGCCGGGGTTGATGGTGCCGGTCGTCCGTCCGGCATCGCGGCCCTGGGTGGGCGTCTCCATCGCGATCTCGACGATGGGGATCATCCGGCTGAAGGGCCGCGGCAGGCCGATGTCCTGCACGTACGACTGCAGGTACTGGAGGCTGTACTGGAGCGTGAGCCCCCACTCGAGCACGTTGGGGTTGGGCTCGTGCTCCACCTCCACGTTGCCGTTGTCGTCGAGCACGTAGTGGGTGTTGTGCTCACGGGTGGGGATGGCGAGGCCCACGACGCCGGTCACCGCGAAGGGCTTGAGGAAGCGAACGGCGTCCGGCAGGTCGCCCATGCCCTTGCCGAAGAAGAGCTGCGGCGTGATGGTGTCGAAGGACTCGGCGCCGACCTTGGAGCGGCCGGTGCCGCCCACGTCCCAGGAGACGCCGGCCGAGAGAATCGTCTCTCGCACGTCGCTCTTGAAGAAGACGTACTTGAGCGAGACCTCCATATTGTCGAAGCCCGTCACCGTGCGCCCCTCGTCGGGATCAAGGATCTTGTACGTGCCGCCGAAGGACACGCCGAAATTGGGGGTCAGCCGCTTGGAGAACTCTGCGGCGAGGTCGGTCTCCCGCGTCGGCGGACCCTCCTCGCTGCCGGGCATCTTGCGGTGCGAGACGGTCAGGAACGACAGTTCATCGGCCACGAACGGATCGTCGACGGCCAGGGTCGCGGGAAAAAAGCGCTGGCCGGCGAGGCCGTGGGCCATCGCCAGGGCCGAAGATCCGAGCACGAGGCCGACCAGAGACAGCACGATTGCCGTCGGTCGCTTCAGCATGGAGTCCTCCACACGCGGAGGGCCCGCCGCGCCATGCGCGCGGGTTCCGCGCAGCCGGTTCTGGAATCCGTCGAACGGGCTAGGTGGAGGAGGCGGGCGGCGCGCGGCCTGAGTGCAGACCGGTAGGCGAGAGCGCGAGCGCGGCCGTGGCGCGGCCCGAAGGGACGACTTCGAGCGCATCCGCGGGCGCGGGCACCGCCGGGCGGTCATCGGCCAGGCCGTCGACGTGGGCAGTGGCCGCGAACACGGCGCACTTCTCGGCGGCGTCGCGATCGCCCAGGTGATGGACGCCGTGATACGCGGCCTCGGCGCCTGCGAGGCTCAGCACCAGCGTCAGCGCGGCCGGCCCGACGCGACGGTCGCGCCGGAGCGCCCATGCGAGCGCCAGCCCGCCAAGCCCGAGCAGCAGGATGAGCAGGAGCGGGGAGGCGTGCCGGTGATGATGCGCACCGTGCGCGCCGGCGGCCGCGGTGGCGAGCAGACCCGCGGGATTCGCCAGGTGAGCGAGCATCACGGCCCCAATCATACGCTCGTTGCCCACGCGAGGAACTGCCGTTGAGTCCGCCCGGTTCCTTGTGGGAGACTGCGCGTCATGCGCTGGCCCCGGATCCTTGCGGTCGCGTGTGCCGTCGCCCTGCTGGGCGCCGTCGCGCTGCCTCCCAGCGCATCCGCGCATCTCAGTTCGCGGCTTGTGGCCGCCGAGGACGTCTCGCCGGTCGCCGAGTCGGTGGCGGCGCTCGCGTCGCCCGCGCTGTCATGGACGGCGGCCGCGACACCGGTCGCCCCGCCCTGGCATCTCTTCGCCCTGCTCGCGGGCCTCGCCGCGCTGGGAGCCCGCCGCCCGCGCCGCGCGCTCGGTCTCGCGCTGATCCTGCTGCTCGCGGTGTTCGCGTTCGAGAGCGGGGTTCACTCCGTGCATCACCTGGCCGATCCAGCGCGCGGCGAGCATTGCGCAGTGGCCGCGGCTTCCCAGCACGTCAGCGGCACCGAGGTTACCGCGGTGATGATCGCGGAGAGCCTCCCGCAGTCGCCGCACGAGTTGATGCTCACCGCGCCGACCGCGCACGTCCAGCTCATCGGCCCTGAGCAGGGCCGCGCACCGCCCGCCCTCCCCGCCTAGCCGTTCCGAATCCGCGCCGCCGCTCCGGGCCGTAGGCCTGGTGGCCGCTGGCGTCCGAAGCAGCTCCGCCGGACATCAAGGGGAGAAGGCTCGCGTGATCTCTGCATCCGTTCGACCGGCGCGTGCGGTGCCGCTGGCGGCATCCTGCGCGCTGCACCTCGCCCTGGTGGCCGTGGTGGCGGGACTGCTCCCTCACTGGGTCTTGCCGAGGGCTCCGGTGGCGCTCGAGGCCGAGCTGATCGAGCCCGATCGACCACGCCCGGCGCGCGAGCCCGAGCGCCCGGCGGGTCTCTCGGTGGAGGCCCTCCACCATTCGCCGCGTCTCGCCGCAGGGCCGGGCGGCGTGCTCTACGCCTCGTGGTCCTCCGACCGGCCGCGGCCCCCCGGCGTGCTCTTCGCCTCGGACCTACGCCTGTCGCGGTCGCGCGACGGCGGGCGGAGCTGGGATGGTCATGTGCGCGTGAACGACGACCGCCCGATCTCGCACTCGTTCGAGGGGATGACGGTCATCGGCGACGGCGCGGTGGTGATGGCGTGGATCGACAGCCGCGAGGGCCCCGAGACGGCGGCGGTGCTGTGGCGCAAGGTCTTCTCCGGCGACGTCCGCGACATGGTCCTCGGCATCTCGCGCGACGGCGGCCGAAGCTTCGAGGCGCCCCAGCGCGTGCACGATGACGGATGGAAGATCACCGGCTGTCCCCACCGCGGCGGCGAGGTCGCCTTCGACGCCAAGGGCGCGGCATACGCCGCCTGGTACACCGAGGGCGCGAGAGGTGTGCCGTCGATGCTCTTCGCGGTCGCCCCCGCCGGCCGCCGGTTCGGGACACCCCAGCGCGTGAACGGCTCCGCCGCCACCATTCCCGATCAGGTGCGTCTGGCCGTGAATCCCGCGGGCGCGGCCGTGATCGTCTGGGAGGACGCGACCGCGGTGCGGCGGCGCATTCTCCTGCGGGCCAGCGCCGACGGCGGCCGCACGCTCGGCCCCGTGCAGGTGCTCTCCCGCGCGATCAAGGCGTACATGCCCGACGTCGCCGCGCTGCCCGACGGCGACTTCGTCGTCGCGTGGCACGAGGAGCAGTTTCCCTCGCTGAAGACGGTCACGCAGCGCGTGCGGGTGACGGCAAGCCGTTGACGGCCCTCGCTCGGGCATAGTAACGTCAAGGCGCGGCGTCCCGAGTCCTCTCACCCTCATCCATCGGAGATCTCGCGTGCGACGATTCGACCTTGCCTTGCCGGAAAGCGTGGACGAATGTCTCAAGACCCTCGCCGGCAAGCCCGCGGGCGCCAAGCTCCTGGCTGGCGGCACCGACCTCCTTCCCCAGATGAAGAACGGACTGCTCAAGCCCGCGTGGGTGGTGGACCTCTCGCGCGTGGCCGAGCTGCGCCAAGTCACGGTTTCCGGCGGAGAGCTTCACGTCGGCGCCGCGGTGACCGCGCGCGAGCTCGAGCTGGACAAGCGGATGACGGGGCGCTACGTGGCGATCGCGGAGAGCGGCGCACTGGTCGGCTCCGTCCAGGTGCGCAACCTCGCCACCGTGGGCGGCAATCTCTGCAACGCCGCACCCTCCGCCGACATGGCGCCTCCCCTGATCGCGCTGGATGCGGTGGCAGTCATCGCGGGGCTCAAGGGCCGCCGCCGCGTCCCCCTCGCCGAATTCTT
>DASTYT010000104.1 GCA_035764725.1 Candidatus Methylomirabilota bacterium
AGTTCACGCCGGCCGGCGGGCGCATCCAAATAAGCTTGGCTCGGGTGGCCTCGCATGTCGAACTCCGGGTGAGCGACACCGGGCAGGGGATTCATCCGGACCTGCTCCCGTACGTCTTCGACCGTCTCCGCCAGGGCGACAGCACGTCCACGCGCGCCCACGGCGGGGTCGGCATCGGACTCGCGCTCGTCCGGCATCTCGTCGCGCTGCACGGCGGCGCCGTGCGCGCCGAGAGCCCCGGCGAAGCGCAAGGGGCGACCGTCACGGTGACGCTGCCGCTGACCGCGGTCGAGATCCGCGCGCCCGTTCCGCGAAAGCCGCTTGACGCCACGTCGCTGTCCGGGGTACGCGTGCTTGTGGTGGACGACGATCCCGCCGCGGTGGAGCTGGTGGTGGAGACGCTGGGGCAGAGCGGAGCCGAGGCCCGGGGCGCGGGTTCCGTGGCGGCCGCGCTGCCCGTGCTGGCCGCTTGGCGGCCGGCCGTGCTCGTCTCGGACATCGAGATGCCGGGCGAGGACGGCTATGCCCTCATCCGCCAGGTGCGGACGCTGACGCCCGAGGCCGGGGGGCGGACGCCGGCGGTGGCGCTGACCGCGTTCAGCCGCCCTGAGGACCGGGTCCGCATCCTCCAGGCCGGGTTCAGCCTCCATGTCACCAAGCCCGTCGATCCGGAGGAGCTGATCGCCATCGTGGCCACCCTGGCGGGAGACGGGGCCGGGAAGGAGGAGTGACCGTGACGAGTGCGGAGCGGCCGGTGATCGCGGTCTTCAACTCCAGCGACGACACCGTGGAGCTCTTGAGGACGGCGCTCGAGCACGAAGGCTTCCAGACGGTGGTGGGGCACATCCCCGATCTCAAGAAGGGCGAGCTCGATCTCGTGAACTTCATCGAGCACCATGGCCCCCACGTCATCGTCTACGACATCTCCCCGCCGTATGAGCAGAACTGGGCCTTTCTCCGCCTGGTCCGGAGTTCCCAGGCCGCCCGAGGCCGGCGTTTCGTGATCACCACCACGAACAAGTCGGCGCTGGACGGGCTTGTCGGTTCCACCGAGTCCCTCGAGATCATCGGCAAGCCCTACGATCTCGGCCGGGTCATCGGCGCGGTGCGGGCCGCTGCGGACGGGACGGCCTCCCGCTAGCCCCCCTCGGCTCACCCCGCATCGAACCGTCACGCGTCTCGGCGGGTGCCTGTTGGCGCCTTGTGAAAGCTATGCCATAATGACGGCCGCCAACGGGGAAAAGGACAAGACCTGATGGGAATTACGCTCCCTCTCCTGAATCCGTCCTCACCGCCCGCGTCGCCCAAGCCGGCCTGGCTGAAGGTGCGGGCGCCGGGGGGACCGAAGTACCTCCGTCTCAAGGGGCTCATGCGGGAGTGGAACCTCCATTCGGTGTGCGAAGAGGCCCACTGCCCGAACATCGGTGAGTGCTGGGAAGACCTCACCGCGACGTTCATGATCTTGGGCGACGTCTGCACGCGGAACTGCGGCTACTGCGCCGTCACCCATGGGCGCCCCCAGTGGGAGGACCGCGATGAGCCGGAGCGCGTGGGCCGTGCGGTGGGCGAGCTCGGGCTCGAGCACGTCGTGATCACGTCGGTGAACCGTGACGATCTCGCCGACGGAGGCGCCGCGCACTTCGCGGCCACCTTGGGTGCCATCCGGCGCCACGCGCCGGGCTGTCGCGTCGAGCTGCTGATCCCGGACTTCCAGGGCAGCGCCGCCGCGCTCGCCACGGTGATCGCCGCCGCGCCCGACATCCTGAACCACAACACCGAGACGGTGCCGCGTCTCTACAAGGTCGCGCGCCACGGCGGCCGCTACGAGCGCACGCTGGAGCTCTTCCGCCGCGCCCGGCAGGCCGCCCCGGGGCTCCTCACCAAGTCCGGCATCATCCTCGGCCTGGGCGAGGAGCGGGACGAGCTGGTGGCGACGATGCGCGATCTGCGTGCGGTGGACGTGAACATCCTGACGCTGGGGCAGTACCTCCGTCCGTCGGCGCAGCACCTGCCGGTGGCGCGGTACTATCACCCGGACGAGTTCCGCGATCTGGCAGGGATCGGCCACGCGATGGGCTTCGCCCACGTCGAGTCCGGGCCGCTGGTGCGCTCCTCCTATCACGCCAAGGCGCAGGCGCGGGGGCTCTGAGTTGCCCTTCTTCCAGATCTTCCTCGTGTTCGCCATCGCCGCCGGTGTCGGCGCCCTGCTCATCGGCATTCCGTCGCTGATCGCACCGCGGCGCTTGACCCCGGTGAAGCTCGAGCCGTTCGAGTGCGGCAAGGATCCGGTGGACCTGCCCGAGGGGCGCTTCCCGATCAAGTTCTCGACGATCGCGATCTTCTTCATCATCTTCGACATCGAGATGCTCTTCCTCTGGCCATGGGCCTCGGTCTACGCCGCGCATCGCGGCTGGTTCCTCTTCAGCGAGATGATGGTGTTCCTCGGCATCCTCATGCTGGGCTTCCTCTACGTCTGGAAGAAGCGGGGGCTCGAATGGGAGTAGGCGGCGTCGGCGGGTTCTTCACCTCCAAGCTCGATCAGGCCATCGGCTGGGCGCGGAAGTACTCCATCTTCCAGTACCCCTTCGTGACCGCGTGCTGTGGCATGGAGTACATGGCCACCGCGTGCTCGCACTACGACGTCGACCGCTTCGGAGCGGGGCTGCCGCGCTTCTCGCCGCGACAGGCCGACGTGCTGTTCGTGGTGGGCACGATCAGCCACAAGATGGCGCCGGTGCTCAAGCGCATCTACGACCAGATGTGCGAGCCCAAGTGGGTGGTCGCCTTCGGCGTGTGCACGTGCACGGGAGGCTTCTACAACAACTACGCCACCGTCCAGGGGATCGACACCATCATTCCGGTGGACGTGTACATCCCCGGCTGCCCGCCGCGCCCCGAGAGCGTGCTCGACGGCCTCATGAAGCTGCAGGACAAGATCGCGGCGGGCGCGCAGCGCTTCTAGATCGCCGACCCCCGCAGGAGAGACTCGACCCATGGACGGAGGGGCCATCCTCGCGCGGCTGAAGACGAAGCTCGGCCCGCGCCTCACCGAGACCCACGCGCACCGCGGCGATCACACCGCGGTGGTGACGCGCGACGGGATCATCGAGGCGCTCGCCTTCTGCCGCGACGAGCCCGAGCTGCGCTTCGATCTGCTCGCCGACCTCACCGCCGTCGACTACCTGCGCTACCCCGGCCGAGAGGACGGGCCGCGCTTCGACGTGGTCTATCACCTCTACTCGGTCCCCCACCGGCACCGCGTGCGCCTACGCGTCCCCGTGGAGCAGGACGACCCCGTCGTGCCGACCGCGACCGGACTCTGGCCCATCGCGAACTGGCTCGAGCGCGAGGTGTGGGACATGTTCGGGATCCGCTTCCAGGGCCATCCCGACCTGCGCCGGCTGCTGCTCTATGAGGAGTTCCAGGGCCACCCGCTCCGCAAGGACTACCCGATCGACCGACGCCAGCCGCTCATTGGACCAATTGTTTAGCGAGCCGCAGCCAAAGGCGAGGCGAGCAATATGAAAATCTGGAAATGAACGAGCGCGAGCGCGAGACCAGAGAGCTCTTCCTGGGCGAGGGCGCGACCTCCGGCGGCGGGGGCGGCCAGCACATGTTCGTGAACCTGGGTCCGGCCCACCCCGCCATGCACGGGATCATTCGCATCTTCGCCGAGCTCGACGGCGAGACGGTGGTGAAGACCGACGTGGAGATCGGCTACCTCCACCGCGCATTCGAGAAGGACTGCGAGGTCGGGCCGTACAACAACGCCATTCCCTACACGGACCGCCTCAATTACGTCTCCCCGCTCATCAACAACTTCGGTTACGCGGGCGCGGTCGAGAAGCTGCTCGGCATCGACGTCACCGACCGCTGCAAGTACATCCGCGTGATCATGAGCGAGATCTCGCGAATCTGCGACCACCTCACCTGCGTGGGCGCCTCCGCGATGGAGCTGGGCGCCTTCACGGTGTTCCTCTACATGATCAAGGCCCGCGAGTTCCTGTGGGAGCTCGTGGAGGAGGTCACGGGGGCCCGGCTCACCATCTCCTACGGGCGCGTGGGCGGGGTGAAGGCGGATCTGCCTGCCGGCTTCGACTTGAAGGTGAAGAAGGCCTTCGGCGAGGTGCGCCAGGTCCTGGAGGAAGTCCACACGCTCATTACCGCGAACCGGATCTTCATGGACCGCATGGTGGGTGTGGGCGCGATCTCGGGTCCCGACGCGGTGGCCTGGGGGATCACGGGTCCGCTGCTCCGCGCGACCGGCGTCAACTACGACCTCCGCAAGGCGCAGCCCTACTGGGCCTACGACCGCGTGCAGTTCGAGGTGCCCCTGGGGAAGAACGGGGACAACTTCGACCGCTACCTCGTGCGCATGAAGGAGATGGAGCAGTCCATGCGTATCGCCGAGCAGGGGCTGGAGGGCCTGCCGGGCGGATCCATCCAGGTCGACTGGGAGGGTAAGGCGATCGATCCCGCCGCCTACGTCGACCGCGGCAAGCAGGGCAAGACGGAAGGCCTGTTGCTCGTGCCCATCCAGCTCTCGCCGAATCTCCAGGGCCAGGGCCGCGACGCCCAGCAGCGCGTGAACGCGTCCGACAAGAAGGTCGTGCTCCCGCCCAAAGAGACGACGTACGGCTCCATCGAGGGCCTAATGAACCACTTCATGCTGGTGATGGACGGCTACGGGATCCGGCCGCCCGTGGGCGAGGCCTATGTCGCGGTGGAGGGCGCCAACGGCGAGCTGGGCTTCTACGTGGTGTCCGACGGCACCGACCGGCCGTACCGGGTGCACTGCCGCCCGCCGTGCCTGCCGCCGGTGGCCGCGCTGCCGCGCATGATCGAGGGGCAGATGATCGCCGACATCATTCCCACCTTCGGCTCCGTCAACATGATCGGCGGGGAGCTGGACCGCTGATGCCCGATCCCAAGCGCCCGGAATTCTCCGCGGAGCAGCTCGCGGAGGTGCGGCGGCTGCAAGGACTGTATCCCGACAAGCGCGGCGCGCTCCTGCCCGTGCTGCACCTCGCGCAGGACACGTTCGGGTACATCTCCCTGGAGGTCGAGGAGTACGTGGGCACCCTGTTCGACCTCTCGCCCGCCCACGTCCACGAGGTGGTCACGTTCTACACGATGTTCTTCCAGCAGCCCAAGGGCCGCCACATCGTTGCGGTGTGTCACAACCTCACCTGCCATCTCATGGGCGCCAAGGACATCGTCCAGCACCTCAGGGAGCGGCTCGGCGTCGAGCCGGGCGAGACCACGCCCGACGGCAAGGTGACGTTCCTCACCGTGGAGTGCCTGTGCGCGTGCGAGCAGGCGCCCATGATGCAGGTGGATGATCGCTACGAGGGGCTGCTCACCAACGAGAAGGTCGACCGCATCCTCGGGGGGCTCGCCTGATGGACGAGAAGATCCTCTCGCGGAACTTCGACGTCCGCGACGCGCACACGCTCCGGGTGTACCGGGAGGCCGGCGGCTACAAGGGCTGGGAGAAGGCGCAGGGCATGGAGCCGGTCGCGCTGACCGAGGAGGTCAAGAAGTCCAACCTCCGCGGGCTCGGCGGCGCGGGCTTCCCGACCGGGGTGAAGTGGGGCTTCATCCCCAAGGGCTCGACAGCACCCAAGTACCTCGTGGTCAATGCCGACGAGGGCGAGCCGGGCACCTTCAAGGACCGCTACATCCTCGAGCGCGATCCCCACGCCCTCATCGAGGGCATGCTGATCGCGGCGCGTGCCATCGACTCGCGCCTGGGGTTCATCTACATCCGAGGCGAGTACGTGCAGCCCTGGCGGATCTTCAGCGCCGCCCTGAAGGAGGCGTACGACGCGGGCTTGGTGGGCCCGAGCGTGCCGGGCGGCGGCTTCGACATCGTCGTGCATCGTGGAGCGGGCGCCTACATCTGTGGCGAGGAGACGGGCCTGCTCTCCTCGCTCGAGGGCAAGAAGGGCTGGCCCAAGATCAAGCCCCCGTTCCCTGCGGTCAAGGGCGCCTTCGGGCAGCCGACCATCGTGAACAATGTCGAGACCCTCGCCTGCCTGCCCCACATCGTCTCGCGGGGCGGGGAGTGGTTCGCCGGGCTCGGCACCAAGTCCGAGGGCGGCACGCGGCTCTACTCGGTGTCCGGTCACGTCGTCCGCCCGGGCGTGGTGGAGGCGCCGGTGTCGGTGACGCTGCGCCAGCTCATCTACGAGCACTGCGGCGGGATCCGCGGCGGCCGGCCCCTCAAGGCGGTGGTGCCCGGTGGCTCCTCCGCGGCCATCCTCACCCCCGACGAGATCGACATTCCGATGGACGTGGACGGGCCCAAGAGCAAGGGCTCGATGATCGGCTCCGCCGGCGTGATCGTGATGGACGATACGGTTTCGATTCCCGACGCCCTCATGGTGGTCGCGCGCTTCTACGCCCACGAGTCGTGCGGGCAGTGCACGCCGTGCCGCGAGTCCACCGGCTGGATCTACAAGATGGCCCACCGGATCGTCGAGGGGAAGGGGCGCAAGGAGGACCTCGACACCATCCTGGACGTGGCCAAGCGCGGGGCCGGCACCACCATCTGCGCCTTCTACGACGGCGCCGTCGGGCCCTACATCAGCTACATCGAGAAGTTCCGCGAGGAGTTCGAGGCCCTGATCCGGAGCGGCGCGCATGCCTAAGCTGACCGTCAACGGCAAGGAGATCGAGGTCCCCGCGGGGACCAACCTCATCGAGGCCGCGCGTGTGGCGGGTATCGAGGTGCCGCACTACTGCTATCACCCCGGGCTGTCGATCGCCGGGCAGTGCCGGCTCTGCATGGTGGACATCGACAAGGTCCCGCGGCCGCAGATCGCCTGCAACACGCAGGTCGCGGAGGGGATGGTGGTGGAGACGGAGACGCCGCGGGTGAAGGACGCGCGGCGCTCCATGATGGAGTTCCACCTCATCAATCATCCGCTGGACTGCCCGGTGTGCGACCAGGCGGGCGAGTGCTTCCTGCAGATCTACTACATGAAGCACGGGCTCTACGACCCGCGCATGACGGACGAGAAGGTCCACAAGCCCAAGGCGGTGCCCCTCGGGCCCCACGTGATCCTGGACGCCGAGCGGTGCATCCTCTGCTCGCGCTGCGTGCGCTTCTGCGACGAGGTCACCGGCACCGGTGAACTGGGCA